>CAZDAQ010000104.1:0-10604 GCA_964503425.1 uncultured Opitutales bacterium | reverse complement strand
GTCGCCCCGCAGCACCTCGCCCACCTCCACCCACTTGTCCACCCGCTTCCCCTTGTCATCATAATGCACCAGTTTCACCTCGTCGTCTCCCCACTCCGAAAATCCCCCCGCCTGCAAAATCGCCTGCTCCACCGTGATGTTCGACCCCACCGGCAGCGGCATGATCCCCGGAGAGCGCACCGCCCCCGTGATCGTCACAAACCCGCTCGCCTCCCCCTTCTGCGGCACAATGATGAAGTCCCCCGGCTGCATCACCACATCCCCCTGCCCCGTCTCGTAAATCTTCTGCACGTTCACCTCCATCTTCGCCGTCGAGTTCCCGCCCGTTGCATCATGTCGCATCAGCGTCACCCGCGTCGCATCCGCCTGCAGCGTCAGCCCCCCCGCCGCCCATATCGCGTTCCACAACGTCAGCACATCGTCCGCCGGGATGTTCACCGGCCCCGCACGGCCCACGCTCCCCATCACCCACACCTGCTGCCGCGCCCGGTCCGCCGTATAAGGCGCCGCCAACACCGTCGCATTGTAATACAAATTCTTCTCCAAATCCTTCTTCACCAGCATCGCCATCTCCTGCAGCGTCTTCCCCGCCACCGGCTCCCGCCCAAAATAAGGCACGTCAATGTTCCCCTTCTCGTCCACCATTAACACCCGCGGCATGTCCCGGTCCTCCTTCACCTGGTAATACAACCGGTCCCCCGTCGCCAGCTTGTGTACATTGTCCAGCGCCTCCATCGAGACCGGCATCACCACCTCCGGCGGCGTCGCCCCCGCTGCCCCCGTGCCGGTTCCCGACCCCGACCCCACCGCAATCGCCGAACTCGCGAACCCGCTGCCCGCTCCCGCCACCGGCGGCGAAGCAGCCGTGTCATTCCCCGTCATCAACCCCGGTATCATCCCGCTGTTCCCCGGCGTCACCGGTGCGGCCAAATTTCCCGCGCCGCCCGGTTGCCCGCCGGCCGGCCCATATCCCGGCCCATAATTCAATGTCCCCGGCGCCTGCAAAATCGTCAAATTCCCCTCCGCGCCCCTCGCCGTGTCATTGCCCCCCGAACCCGGCGGCGCCTGTAACATGCTCGGCGGCACTCCCGGCAGCGGCTCCTTGAGTGAATGCTGCTGATACGGGCTCGGCCCCATCCCCTCACCGGCTGCGGGCATGGAGATACCCTGCGCCGCGGCCACCGCTACGCCCGCCACCCACCCCAGCACTGGGATAATCCCGTTTCGCATCTTTATAGACAATAAGACTCCCTCCAGCCTAACACGTTCCCACCCAAAGGCGATGCTCAAGATGCCCCCGCCCCCGCGCCCTAAAATTGATACCGGATTCCCACCAACACCCGGTTCCGGTCGAATGTCTGCGCTGGAATGTTCGAGTCCTTTTCCGTGTATTCATACGTCCCGTATAACGTCGCGTTCGAGTTCCACTGGTATTCCACCCCCGGCGAAAACCCGAACTTCGTGTAGTCCTCCGGCTGGATCCCCCCCGAGTCCTTCCCCCGCTCATAATACGCCCAAAAATTCGCCGTCCACCGCGGCCGGAACGACCACTGATACTGGTAGCCCACCCGGTTCACATCCAGCGTGTTCGACACATACCCGTAAGACGACGTCCGCGAAAACGTCACCGAGTGGCTCATCTTCGAATTGATCTGCTGCGTCACGCTCGCCGTCCCCACCAGCGTGCTCGGCTGGCTCGTGTCCCCGTTCGTCCCCGTGTTCTGGAAACTGTAGAAAATATACCCCCCCGAAAAATTGAACGTCCAGTTGCTGTTCGGCTGCCACACCAGCGTCGGCCCCACATACCACGAGCCGCTGTTGTTGTTGAAATTCTCTTGGAACGAATTCGCCGAGTAGGTCACCCCCAGCCCCGCCGTCACGCTCGGCGACACTATTACCCGCCCCCCCGCCAGCGCCGTATATTGCGTCCGCCGCAAGGTGTCGAAACTCGCCTGCGTCGGAAAAACGTCATACCGATACGCCCCCGTATACAAGATCACCCGGTTCAGGTTCCAGTCCACGTTGAACCCTCCCTGGTTGATGAACCGCTGGTATTGCGTCACCTGATACACGAACGTATTCGTGTTCGTGTTATACGCCACCGCGTCGTTCGGCTGCACCGAGTAACTGAAGGCGTCGTAAACCTTGATCGTGAAATTGTCTATGATGATCGTGTAGGCCAGTTGCGAATCCGGCGATATGGACGCAAAACTGTTGTAGGAACTCAGGCTCGAATGGAACAGGTATTGCTGAAAGGTTATCCCTAAATCCAGGGACAATGTGTTCAACTGCGTCACCTGGTAGCTCGACCCCACCTGAAACCCCGGCCGCAGGATGATGTCGCTCTCCCGGTTCAGGTTCGAATAATTGATGTTGTCGTTATACTCCGCCTCAAAAAACGCCTGCAAATTGAAATACGCCCCGCCGAACTTCAGCAGCCCGTTCTTCTGCGCCTGCGCCGCGGGCGCCCCGGCCAGCCACGCCGCGACCGCCGCCGCCAGCACCCCCGCCCAGCCGCGCCACGCACGCCCCAGCTTCGCCAGCCGCCAGGGCTTTCCCACCTTGTGTCCAAGTCGCGTCATCGAACCGCAGATACGCTATTCCCGGCAGATTGCTCGCCGGTCTGCATGATTCCTGCTACAATCCGATTGCCGGAAAGAAATCCAAACGATGCTGACTTAGGAACATTCATTTTAGGTAACTGAGGAATACACCTTATATTTTTGAATCGCCAAAGGACATCAGATAGGGTAGTAATTTGCAAGACTTTTAGCAAATCCTATTCCATGCCGATAACAATTTTATGCCAGAATCGGAATAAAATGAAAAAACCTAACCCATTTCTGTTACTTTCCGCCTTTTTCCTCGGGTTTTTCACACCCGCCCACGCCGCCACCGAACCGGTGGCACCCCCCGAATCTCCCGCCCCGGCCACCCCTCCGGCGGCTACCGCCCCCGCATCCTCCTCCGCCATCCCCAGCACCCCCGTCCCCCTCGCCCTCACCCCGGCCTCCGTGCTCAACCAGTCCGGCCTCTACAACCTCGCCCGCTGGTATGCCGGCTCCGGCCTCGTCGTCATGCAGCCTGATGGCGAACCCAAAACCCTCACCCTCGCCGACCACGACCAATCCCCCTTCTCCCCCCTTCTCGACCAGGACGGCTCCGTCGCCACCCCCATTGGCGCCGGCGATACCCGCATCGTCATTGACCTCGGCGATATCAAACTCATTAAGCGCGTCGGCTTCTTCAGCTTCACCGAAAACGGCACGGTGGACATCTATTACACCAACAGTCGCACCGACCTCTCCCCCACCAGCACCCGCTGGCTCCTCACCAACGCCCGCGCCCCCATTGCCCCCGGCGTCCCGGTGGACATCACCCTCCAGCCCCTCAGCGCCCGCTACATCATGCTCGCCTTTAACTCCACCGCCGCCGGCTCCATTGGCTCACTCGCCATCTTCGCCCAGCGCCCCATGGTCGGCCATGCCACCGCCCCCGAGCAACCCGGCGTCAACGGCGTCCCCGCCGTCGCCGCCGCCTCCAACCGCGCCATTGACTTCGACTTCGGCCCCTCCGCCTTCGGCTCCCGCGTCACCCACGTCGCCGGCGGCAACGTCTCCCAAGCCCAAAACGCCCTCGACGGAGACCCCAAGACCGCCACCGTCCTCGGCGAAAGCGCCCACTCCGACAACATTATGATCGTGGACCTCGGCGCCACCCGCGAAGTCAACAAACTCGGTCTCCTCTTCGGCTCCCAAGGCCCCGGCAATCTCGAGTTCTACATGGTTGACGATCTCCCCGCCTCCCTCAAAAAACCCGCTCCTGGCTCCACCCCCGCTTCGGCTCCTGCTTCCGCCCCGGCCCCGGCTGCCGCGTCCAAACCCACCGCCTTTGTTCAGCGCCCGCAGCCGGCCTTCCTCCTCGCCTCCACCGCCGGCTCCCTCGGCGAAGCCCTCGCCCTCGCCCAGCTCGCCCAAGCCGATGCTGCCGTCCAATTGGCCTACCTGCCCCCCGATTTCTTCACCAATTACAAACCCATCTTCATTAAACACGTCAATGGCGACGAACAACGCCTCTCCGAGAAATTCGACAAGCTCCCCTGCCGCTACCTCATCATCCGCTGGGTGCCCGACAATCCCAACAATCAGGCCCTCAGCCTCTTCGAGGTAAACCTCATCGGCCCCGTCCCCGAAGCCGGCTACAACGCCGCCGCCACCGAATACCAATTCTCCAGCGCTGCCAGCACCGGCGGCTCCGGCAGCAACGGCGGTGGCACCGCTGCCGGCGGTGGCTCCGGCGGCTCGGCGGGTGGCGGCAATGGCGGCGGTGGTGGTACCGGCCCCGGCGGCGGCGGTGGTGGTGAAGGCCCCGGCCCGCCACCCCCCGTCAGCCCCTAATGGGCTGAAGTCCTTTTGCGGGGGAGGAAAATCGTCCGGTAGCCGTCTTGGTTACCATCGTCAATCAGGGACAGGCTTGGTGGCTTCTCCGCGCCTTACTTGATCGCGTCGGCATACCACTCCCCGACTTTTTCCCAGCTTACCACGTTCCAGAACGCCCCGATATAATCCGGCCGCCGATTCTGGTATTTCAAATAATACGCGTGCTCCCACACGTCCAACCCCAGGATCGGGTCGCCATACACTTCCGCCACGCCCTTCATCAGGGGATTGTCCTGGTTCGGCGTCGAGGTCACCGCCAGCGACTTGTCCGCCTTGACAATCAGCCACGCCCACCCGCTCCCAAAGCGCGTCGTCGCCGCCTTGTTGAACGCTTCCTTGAATGCCGCAAAACTTCCAAAGGCCTTCGTAATCGCCTCACCGAGCGCCCCCGTCGGCTCGCCGCCGCCCTTGCCCGACAATTCCTTCCAGAACAGCGAGTGGTTCGCGTGCCCGCCGCCGTTGTTCCGCACCGCCCCGCGAATCGCTTCCGGCACCTTGGATAAATCGCCGATCAACTCATAAATGCACTCCGGCGCCGCCACTCCGGCATCCGTCAGCGCCTTGTTCAAATTCGTCACGTAGGCATTGTGGTGCTTGCCGTGGTGAATCTCCATCGTCCGCGCATCAATGTGCGGCTCGAGGGCGTCATAAGCATAAGGCAGGGCGGGCAGGGTGTAGGCCATGATGGATCAGTGGGTTGGTATTGAAATTCGCTGTCGGTAAGAACCCGCAACAAAACCCCTTTTGCCTCATCCGTCAACTCTGCGCCGCCATTTCTTCTCCAGCCACCACCGGTAGCGCATCCCCGCCCACCGCTTCCCCGCGTAATCCACCCCCACCCGCGGCCCCCGCCGCTGCCGCCATCCAGGCGGCACTCCGCCCTCGCCCTCAATCCACAATCCCGTCCCCGGCGCGCACGCCTTCCCATCCAGCGCCTTCGTGATGCGCAGCGCGCGCGTCAACTTCCCCGGCCCGTCCACCATCTTCACCCCGCCATCCGGCAAAACCTCCACCACCCCGCGCAACAACACCGCCGCCGGATACCCCTCCGGCCCCGTCACCAAATTCACCATCCAATGCACCCCGTAGCACAAATACACATACCAAAAACCCGCCGGCCCAAACATCACCCGGTTTCGCGCCGTCGCCCCCTTCGCCGCGTGCGACGCCCGGTCCTCCCACCCGCAATATGCCTCCACCTCCGTGATCAGCCACCGCTTCACCGACCCATCCTCCCTCCTCCGGCACAACCACCGCCCCAACAACGCCGGCGCCACCTCCCGCGCCCGCCCGTGCCAGTAATCCTCGATTTTTTCCTTTTGCATCTCCCAAACCCATAGAGAATCATCGCCGCTTTTTCAACCATGTGGCTCCCGCGCACCCAGGAAGAAATTCTCCAGACCCAACGCCGCCGCCGCTCCGAACATCTTCGGACGGCTCTTATGTACGGCGCGTTTATGGCCGTGCTATTCGCCGTTCATGGAAGAAGGCGGGATCCGAATTTTTTTGTTCCTCAGGATCAAATTCCCTCCAGAATCCCCGGCGCCATCCTGGCCGGTGTCATTGCGGGTATCGCTGTTTATTGCTGGTATCGCTCCCGCAAACCCAACGTCGTCTGCCCCCAGTGCGGCAAGTTTAAAACCGCCGACAATTTCCCCGACTGCCCCTGCGGCGGTCATTTCACGAACGCCGACGAACTGAAATGGCGCGATGACGAAAAATAGCATGCCCGCTTTTTCAATCTGACATTTTGCATTCGGTCTTACAGGGAGCTTATCCGCACCTCCGCCGTCAGCGTAATCGAAGTGCTCGGCGTGATCTGGCTGTAATCAATTTTAAATCGCTTGCCGGCAAAGTAAAGCAACCAGGAAAAATTTTGCGCCGGCTCGGAAATTCTAAACTCAAATTCGCCCTGGGCATTCGTAACCTCTTTCCGCTGATACCACCGGTCCTCCTGCGGCAACTGCAACTCGATCTCCGCATTCGCCACGGGCATTTGCTTCTCATCTACAATGCGGCCTTTCAAAAGTTTTCCCTCGGTCATCACCACCCGCAAAGGGCTGGCGCTGGCGCCGACCCGGTAAAGGAAAACCGGCGCGAAGCCGCCCCCGTCAAATTGCAGATCCGCCAACGGTATGGACGGGGCCAGCGGCACCGTAAACTTCCCTTCCTTGTCAGTATAAATGGGCTGCGCTATCCCGCTGTAAATAACCCGCTGCCCGGGCGTAAGCGACGGAGTGCCCGCAAGCAAACAAGCCACCCCCGCAATCGGCTTTCCCTTACTGTCCATGACGACCCCCGTTACCTCCGTTTGCGCCACGCAGGAGCCGGTTGCCGCTATCAGCAGCCCCACCATCATCAAAGGGATGCAATAATTTCTTTTCATGAGATAAAGACGCCCGGGGGTTTCGTTTCTTAGGCAATTGTTGTGGGAAGGCTGCGTTTTCCACCTTCCATCCCTCAAAACTCCCGCTGCTTCGTGTCCAGCATCAGCGTCACCGGCCCGTCGTGCGCCGCCCGGATCTCCATCATCGCGCCAAACACCCCCGTCGGCACCGCCTTCCCCAACACCGCCTCCAGCTCGCGGTGAAACTGCCCGTAAAACTCCCGCGCCCACTCCGCCGGCGCCGCCCGGTTGAACGACGGCCGCGTCCCTTTCCGCAGGCTCCCATACAGCGTAAACTGGCTGATCAGCAATATCCCCCCGCCCGTCTCCGCGAGCGACCGGTTCATCTGCCCCGCCTCGTCCTCAAATACCCGCAGCGCCACCAGCTTGTTCGCCAGCCACGCCCGGTCCTCCTCCGTGTCCGCGCTTTCAATGCCCACAAACACCAGCAGCCCCGGCCCAATCACCCCCACCACCTTCCCCTCCACGGCCACGCTCGCCTCCCGCACCCGTTGAATCACCGCGCGCATAAAAGTTTATCGCTCCTTATTCTGCCGTTGCGCCCTCGCACGCAAAGCAAATTCATCGCACCAGCACCAGCCCCACCGCCCCCAGCAGCAGCAACGCCCCCCCCAGCCTGCGCCCCATCACCCCCGCCCCCGCCGTCCGCTCCTGGTTGCCAAACCATGGCCCCGCCACCCACACCAGCAAAATGCTCCACAACCCCCGCGTGCTGTAAACAATGTTCACCGCCGTCGCGTGGCCGAACGCCCCGAGCGTTATCGCCATCCCGCCCGACTGCGCCGCCCCCACCACGCACCCCGCCAGCGCCCACGGCCACGCCCGCCGCGGTATCCCCCGCAGCGGCTCCCGGAAAAACGGGATCATCAGCAGCGACTCCAGCGCCACCGCCACAAACATCACTGCCGAAAACGCCGGCGCGCCCAGTACCGGCGCATGCAGTTGCGTGATCACGTCACAGATCGCATACATCATCGCCGCCACCGCCGCCAGCGCCACCGTGGTGCCCGCCTGCTTCCGCGCGCGCAGATCCGAAACTCCCAGCAAAAACACCGCGCTCGTCGCCAGGCACGCCCCCGCCCACCACGTCACCGGCACCGGCCCCGCCCCCAGCCACACCGTGAACGCCGCCACAAACACCACCTTGATCCCCATCGTCGGCGCCAGCACCGTCACGTCCCCCAGCCGCATCGCCAAAAACACGCATACTTGCCCGACAAAATAAATCAGGCTCGCCGCCACCGGCCACAGCAGTGCGCTCCACGGAACCCCCGCCGGCCATGATGCCAGCCCCGGCGCAAACATCACCCCCGCCACCATCCCGCTCACAAACGCCAGCCGCAGCGCCCCGGCTCCATTGTTGAGCGCGCGCTTTAAAATCACGCCGCACAGCGCGTAGCCCATCGCCCAGGTCAGCGGCAACAGCAGGTAAAGCTGCCCGCTCATTTACCCGGTCCCTTTCCGCGCCATGCCCGCGCCCGCGCCGGCGGTTCCGCCAGACGCCTGTCCCGCCACTGCCAAGCCAAACTTACCCCCATCCGCTTCAGTTAGCGGCGAACAATCAGCACGACAATGATAATGACCAGCAGCAGGCCGACCGACCCTCCGCCAATCCAGATGGCACTCGCCAGAACCGGTGTGAAAAATAGATGCATAACGTGTGTTTCGATTTTGATGGCGATGAATTCACCATCATTTCTTCCGCCTATCCTACCCGATGCCCCGCCCTCTCGCCATGGGGTCTAATCCCACCGCTGACCCAAAAAATGCGCTACCCGGCTTCGTCCCCATCCTGCCCCCTTGCTGACCCATTTATCATTTGGCGTTTATCCTTTCTCCTCCCCCTACCTTCCGTGTTGCTAATCACCCCCAACCGTGGTTTCCTGCCTCTCCAGTTCTCGGGGACGTTCATTCGCTGATCGCGGCTTCGGCCGCGGTGAGAGGAAAGTCCGGACACCTCAGGGCAGGATTCCCCGTGAAAACGGGGGCGGCCGGCGCAAGCCGGCTGACGGACAGTGTCACAGAAAATATACCGCCCAAGTCGCGCGCAAGCGCGAACGGTAAGGTTGAAATGGCGGGGTAAGAGCCCACCGCTCCACCGGCAACGTTGGAGGCACGACAAACCCAATCCGGTGCAAGACCAAATAGGGGACCGGGCGGCCCGCCCAACGGTCCCGGGTAAGTCGCACGACGCCTAGCGCGGCCGCCGGCTCCGCAAGGAACCGGCGGCAGAGAAATGAATGAGCGGCGGATGGCCGCGAGGCCCCCGCCAGAACAAAATCCGGCTTACCACCCCCGAGAACTGGTTTTCTTTCCCAACCATAGGCCTTCCCCTTTTTCACCTTTAACCCTTTAACTTCACCCCGCTCGACGCTGACGCTACAAGCTCTTCTTCCCCCGCACTCGAAACCGCAAACCCGAAACCACCCCCCACCACCATTCAGCAATCAGCATTCAGCAATCAGCAATCCTCCCGCCCCTCTTCCTGCTCCCTTTAGAACTCTGCATTCTCCATTCTAAATTCTGCATTCCCCATGAACCACTGGCTCATGAAATCCGAGCCCGACGTCTTCGGCCTCGCCCACCTCCACGCCCGCCCCAAGCACACCGCCCCCTGGGACGGCGTCCGCAACTACCAGGCCCGCAATTTCCTGCGCGACTCCATGCAGCCCGGCGACCCCGTCCTCTTCTACCACTCCAGCTGTGAAATCCCCGGCGTCGCCGGCCTCGCCCAAGTCGCCTCCCCCGCCCGCCCCGACCCCACCCAGTTCGACCCCAAGTCCGACTTCCACGACCCCGGCTCCAAACCGGAAAACCCCCGCTGGTGGCTCGTGGACGTCCGCTACGTCGCCACCTTTCCCACCTTCGTCCCCCGCACCACCCACCGCGCCCCCCCCCCCCGCCAAAAAAAGCGCCGCCGCGCCCCCGGCAACCGCCTCTCCATCACTCCCGTCTCCCCCGCCGAATTCCAAACCATCTGCCAGCTCGGCGGCTTCGTCAAATAAGCCTCCCCGCTTCTTTGCGCCCTTGGCGCAAACCCCTCCTCTTGTCGCTTATTTATCATTCGAATTTCAAAAGGTAACTATCCCTTGACAGCACTTAAATGATGGTATAAGTTGGAGGCATGAAATACACCATCAAGGACTTCCAAACCAAATTCCCCACGGATGCCGCCTGCCTCACGGTTATCTTCAACGCCGTCCATCCCGAAGGAGCAAGCTGCCCCAAATGCAGCCACAAAGACAGCTATTACCCACTCACAAAACGCCGGGCCTACGTCTGCTCCCGCTGCGGCCATCATATCTACCCCACCGCTGGAACCATTTTCCATAAATCCCCCACGGCCCTTTCCTCTTGGTTCTTTGCCATGTTCCTAATGGCCACCTCCAAAAATGGGGTGTCGGCCAAGGAATTACAGCGTCAGGTGGGAGTAACTTACAAATGCGCTTGGCGGATGGCCCATCAAATCCGCCAGCTTATGCAGCAAGACGGTGAGATTATGACGGGCATCGTGGAAGCGGATGAAACCTACGTAGGCGGTAAAGACATCAACAAACATGCCAGCCGCCGCTCAGGGCGGCGCGGGAGAGCTGCCGAGGGCAAGACACCTGTGGTAGGGGTGCTGGAGCGCGGTGGCAGCGTAGCGGCCAAGGTAGTTGAGGACGTGGGCGCATCCTCCATTATGCCCCATCTGACGGCCAACGTGAAAGAGGGCAGCTTAATTGCGACCGATGAATGGCAGACCTACAAGGTTCTGC
>CAZDAQ010000103.1:0-10696 GCA_964503425.1 uncultured Opitutales bacterium | reverse complement strand
ATCATCGGCACGACGCCGGAGAGTATTGACGCGGCGGAAGACCGGGAGCTGTTCAAGAAAATTCTGGAAAAAATCGGGCTGCGGCAGCCGGTGAACAAGACGGCGATGTCGCCGGAACAAGCCTATGAGATGGCCGGGGAGATCGGGTTCCCGATTTTGCTGCGGCCCTCGTTCGTGCTCGGCGGGCGCGGGATGTTCATCGTCTATAGCGTGGAGGAAATGCGGAAGGTGGTGCGCGAGGCGTTTGACGTGGCGCCGGGCAAGCCGGTGCTACTGGACAAATTTTTGGAGGAGGCGATCGAACTGGACGTGGACGCGATTGCGGACGGCACGACGACGGTGATCGGCGGGATGTTGCAGCACATTGAGTTCGCAGGAGTGCATTCGGGTGACGCGGCGATGGTGCTGCCGCCGCACACGCTGGCGCCGGCGATGCTGGAGCAGGTGCGACAGGCCACCTACGCGCTGGCGAAGGAACTGCAAGTGGTGGGGTTGATGAACGTGCAGTTTGCTATCCGGGAAGGGGAACTTTATGTGCTGGAGGTGAACCCGCGGGCGTCGCGGACGATACCCTTTGTGTCGAAGACGATTGGGGTGCCGCTGGCGAAACTGGCCTCGCGGGTGATGGCCGGGGAGAAGCTGGTGGATCTCGGCTACACGAAGGAGCGGACGCCGCCGTTCTGGGCGGTGAAGGAGGCGGTGTTCCCGTTTGTGCGGTTCCCTGGGGCGCCGGTGGCGCTGACGCCGGAGATGCGCAGCACGGGCGAGGTGATGGGGCTGGACGAGGATTTGGGCATCGCCTACGCGAAGACGCAGATGGCCGCGCAGCCGCCACTGCCGGAAAAGGGGCAGGTGTTTCTTTCCGTCAAGGACACGGACAAGGCGGAAGCGGTGGCCATCGCGAAGGAGCTGGCGGCGCTGGGCTTCACGTTCTGCTCGACCTCGGGGACGGCTCGGGCGCTGGAGGCGGCGGGCGTGCCGGTGCGCAAATTGTTCAAATTGCAGGAAGGGCGGCCCACGGTGGTGGACTTATTGAAGAACGGGGAGATCCAACTGATCATCAACACGCCGTTCGGGCAGATACCACGGCAGGACGAGAACATCATCCGCTCGCAGGCGATTTTGCGGCGGGTGTGCATCATCACCACGCTGTCGGGGGCGAAGGCGGCGTTGCAAGGGATCAAGGCGCTGCGGGTGAAGCCGGTGGAGGTGCGTTCGCTGCAGGAATACGGGAAAATGCTCAAAGGGTGAAGATTGACGCGGGCGCGGGCGACGGGTAGGCAGACGCGATGCAAAAGCGAGGCGGAAAAATGCGCGAATGGCTGGCGGGCGCCGCGGCGATATTGCTCGGGCTGGCGGGGTGCGTGTATATGGAAAAGCCGCCACGGATGGTCACGCTGCCGCTGCCGGTGTCGGACGTGACGCCGGAGGCGGCGGATGCCTCGATGATGTTCTGGCACGCGCTGCAAGGGGACTTTTATAATAACTTGCCGGCGGCGATAACGGCGCTGGACGCAGCGGTGGCGGCGCATCCGAATTTTCCGAAGCTGAACATGCTGGCGGGAATGGCCTACGCATGGCTGTATTTCGGTCAATACAGTCCGGAGGCGGAAGGGCTGCGCGGGCAGCCGGCGTATTAGGCGCTGTTGGCGCAGGCGGGGCCGCGGGCGGTGAGCTACCTCACGAAAGCGCAGCAGCTTGACCCGGGCGACCGGATTTTACCGGGGTTTTTGGTGACGGCGCAGTTTATCCAGGCGCGGGCGAGCCACGACCAGGCGGCGGAGGACGCGGCGTATCAGGCGCTGCTGGCGAACACGAAGGCTTACCCGCAATTTCAGGGGTTTGTGCAAGGGTGGGTGCTGACGGCAATGTATCCGGCGGACAGCCCGCGGTTCGCGGACGGGATCAACGGGTATTATGCGTCGCTGAACGCGTGCGTGGGGTTCGCGGTGTCGCGAAACGATCCGAGCGCGCCGGAGTTTGTATTCAATATTTTGGCGAAGGCGGACCCGGCGTGCTACAACACAACGGTGGCGCCGCATAATTTGGAGGGGACGTTTCTTGGGCTGGGGGACGCGTTTGCGAAGCAGGGGAAGCTGGCGCAGGCGCGGGCAGCGTATGAGAACGTTCTCCGGGTGCCGTCGTATCCCAACTGGACTTATTTCCACATGCTGGAGGCGCGGCTGGCGCAACTGGACCAGTTGCAGGCGGATTTTTCCACGACCAGCGGGCAGTTGCGTTTGCCGCCGGGGAAGCCGGTGATGTTTTTTCAGGGGTTTTATGCGTGCACGGCGTGCCACGGGGTGTGAGGGAGACAAATGTGTATGTAAATAGAACTCCTTAACCCAAACAGCGGATGGTGAGTTCGCGGAGGATGGATTCCTCCTCGTTGGGGCGGGAGAGGAGTTCCTCGAAGGCGGCGACGAAGGCGGTCTGGAAATCAATGAGGCGCTTGAGGGGGAGGGCGCGGGCTTTTTCGCCGAGTTTGCCGAGATACCAGAGGTTTTGGGTGAAGATGTTGAAGGTGCTTTTTTCGGTGAGGCCGCCGAAGTGTTTGGCATAGGTGCGCTGGGCGGCGGAGAAGGCGGAGGGGTCGAAGCCGCGGGAGCCGAGACGGAGTTCGCCGCTGTCGAGCAGGACGCGGAGCTGGATCATGAGGCGGTTGCGGCCCTGCAACGTGGAAAGCAGCGGGCGGGCGGAGTGGCCGGCGAAGCAGTAGCGTTTGAGGGAATCGAGCGTCCAGGCGAGGTCGAGGGAGTAGAAGGCCTCGGCGGGCTCGAAGAAATCGCCCTCGCCGAAGTCGGGCACGAGGTCGCGGACGAGGGGTTCGGTGATGGGGCCGGCGGCGGGGCCGAGGTAGGTGGCGAGCTTGCGGGTTTCCTCAAGCACGAGACGGGTGTTGCCGTTGACCTTGGCGGCGAGAAGCTCGAGCGCGCCGGGGGCGAACTCGACGCCGAGGGCCTTGGCTTCGGCAGACGCGAGGCCGAAGAGGGCGTCGTTGCCTTCGCCGCCGAGGAATTCGTAGTCGCCATGCTCCTGCATCCATTTGAGTTCCTTGCGGCGGCGGTCCACCGGGCAGGCGGTGACGAGGACGGCGATGCCCGCGGGGTCGGCGGTTTCGAGGAGGGCCTGGAGTTCGGCGACGAGAGCTTTGGCGCCCTCGGAGCGGCCGGTGGGGGTGTCGGTGAGAAAATTGGCATCCTTGAGCCAGACGGCTTTGCGGTCGCCAAAGAGCGAGAGGGTTTGCACGGCGGCGCGGAAGCGGGTGACAACGGCCTCGAGCTCGCCGAGGTTTTGGACGGCGCCCTCGATGACCTCGCGGGAGAACTCGTCGGTCAGCCCGGCGGCCATCTCGGTGAAGCGCTCGCGCCCGCGCCGGGCGACGAGGAAGTCGTCGTCGCCGCAGACAAAGGCAAAGGGGCGCAGGGCGGCAGGCATGGTCGGAGGGATGTGCCTAGGAAATGCGAAAACGGGCGGGGGAAAAAGGAAAAAGGGAGGGAAAAGGGCGACCGGGGTGTTACCCGCAATCGCGAAACAAAACTGTTCAACGAAAGGAAAGCGGCTAGAATGTGTCCCGCTCAACTTGTTTGCCACCCATGGACTTCCCCGGAATCACGCCCCTGCTCGCCGACATGCCCAGCGCGGCCAACGCCGACGAGGTGTCCATGATTGCGATTTTGGGTTTTATGCTGGCGGGGCTAGGGCTGTTTTTCACGGGGTTGAATTTGATTTCGGTGCATTTGAAGCAGATGACCGGGCGGCGGCTGCAGGAAGTGTTTTCGAAGTTTGCCGGCCGGCCGATCTTGACGGGGTGGTGCGGATTTGTGCTGGGCGGGGTGACGCAGAGCGACGCGGCGGTGGCATTTCTCTCGATGAACCTGCTGCGGAACCGGTTGGTGAATTTGCGGCAGGCGATGATTTTGATGGCTTGGAGCAGCGTGGGGACGAGCTTGCTGGTGTTTTTCACGACCTTTTCGTTGGATACAATCGTGTGCTACCTGCTGGGGGTGGCAGGGATCATGTATGCGGTGGAGGGTAACTGGCGGCTGCGGCCACTGGCGGGGCTGACCTTCGGGCTGGGGCTGATTTTCTTCGGATTGATATTGATTGAGGACCATGCGGGGCAGATGCAGCAGTTCGCGTGGTTCACCAATTTGCTGACGGACGCGCAGGGGCATTACTTCGCGGGGTTTTGCGTGGGGGCGTTTTTGACGCTGCTGACACAGTCGTCGTCGGCGGTAAGCGTGGTGGCGATTGTGTTGGTGGGGAAAAACATTTTGCAGCCGGCGGAGACGCTGATGATCATTTACGGGACGAACTTCGGGTCGGCGATTGGGCTGTGGGCGCTGGCCTTCAAGGAACGCGGCGTGGCGAAGCGGCTGGCGATGTTTGAGGTGGTGTTCAACATCGTGGCGTCGGCGGTGCTGGTGCCGTTGTTTTACATTGAGTTGTGGCTGAACCCGGGAATGGGGGAGGGCCACTTCCAGATTCCGCTGGTGCTGGGGCTGATGGTGAAATTTGGCATCCCGCTAAAGCAACAGATGGCGGTGGCGTATTTGCTGTTCAACCTGGTGGGGGCATTAATTGTGATTCCGCTATTTGGCAAGTTGACGCAGTGGCTGGAGAAGCGCTATCCGGAGGACGCGGCGGAGGCGGCGGGGCGCACGCAGTTTCTGTACCCGCGGGCGACGCGCGACCCAGTGTCGTGCCTGAGCCTGATTGTGGACGAGCAGGACCGGCTGCTACAGCGGCTGGGGGAGTATTTTTGCGACCTGCCGGAGCCGTCCAAACGGACGGCCGCGGTGTCGAAGGTATATGAATCCGGCGAGGCGCTAGCCAAGGAGATTGATCCGTATCTGCACGATCTGATTGAAGCGCCCCTGCCGCGCGGGGAGTCCTCGCGGCTGGCGCGGCTGGTGGAGCGGCAGCGGTTGATTGAGTCGCTGAACCGGGAGTATTTCCGCGTGGTGCCATTCGTGATTGAGTCGGCGGCGCAGGGCGATGAATTTGCGGGCCGCTTACGGGAAGGCTTCGAGGCCACGACGCTGTTGGTGACGGAGGCGCTGTGCGGGCGGCAGACGGGGGAGATCGAGATGGCGGCGCTGGTCACGAAGGACGGCGGCGACGCGATCCGGCGATTGCAGCAGGCGTTTACGGAGGCGGCGGAGCAGGGGCGCAGCGCGGCGGAGCAGGCGCGGATGCTGCAGGCGACAACGGGGCTGGAGCGCCTAGTGTGGCTGTTGCACGCGGCGACTCGCAATGCGCACGCCCTCGCGAGCGGCAAGGAAGCGAGTTAATTCCCAACCATAGAACAAAACATGAGTGCTTCGAGCGACGAAAAACTGTGGGCGGCGCTGAGTCACGGGCTCACGCTGGTCGGGTGCTGGGTGGCGATAGGGCAATTGCTGGCGCCGTTGATCATTTATTTGGTGAAGAAGGACAGCTCGGCGTTTGTCGCGGCCCATGCGCGTGAGTCGCTGAATTTTCAGATCAGCATTTTAATTTATGGCGCGGGGTTGTTTCTGATGATCCTCACCGTGATTTTGGCCATCCCCGCGGTGTTTGCCCTTTATGCGCTGGCCGTTTTTGACCTGGTGATGGTGATCGTGGCGGCCATCAAGGCGGCCAATGGCGAGTCGTGGCGTTATCCAATGTGTATTCGGCTGGTGAAGTAAGGCGGCGCTTGGGTTGCGGAGATTTTTTAGACGAAAGTTTCAGCCAGTTCGGCGATGGCCAGGGTGTTGAGCATCGCCTTGGGGAGAATCGAGGCGGGTTCGAGGAATTCGGGGCGCTTGAGGGAGGCCGGGTCGTCGCTCCATTCGGAGGCGTGGGCGTTGCCGCCGGCGGGGCCGAGGCCGTCGAGCGTGGGAAGGTGGGGGGTGAGGAAATTGCCGTCGCTGAGACCGCCGCGGCGTTCCGGTTCGATGCGGGCGCCGATGCGGGCGGCGGCGCGGGTATAGGCATCGAGGAGGCGGCGGGTGGCGGCGTTCTCGGGCCACGCGGGCGTGCATTCGGTGATTTCGGCGCGGACCTGACAGCGAAAGCCGTCCGCGACGGCGGCGATTTTACCGGGGCCGGTGAGGGCGAGGACGGAAGCCTCGGCTTCGGCGAGGACGGCGGGGTCGAAAGCACGGAGCTCGCCTTCGACCACGGCCTCCTGCGGGACGCGGTTGACGCCCTCGCCGCCACGGATGAAACCGACATTGGCGGTGAGGGCGCGGGCGGGATCGGTCAGGGATTCTAGAATTGGGACGAGGCGGGCGATTTCGGCGATGGCGTTGGCGCCGTCAGCATGGCGGCTGCCGGCATGGGCGCCGCGACCGGCGGCGGCGACGCGGAACTGGGCGCGGCCTTTGCGGGCGACGACGAGGTTGAAGGTGTTGTTCTGGTAGGAGCCGCCTTCGTAAACAAGCGCGGCGGCGGCGCGGTCGCCAAAGCGGGCGAGGGCGGCCTGGACGAAATCGTCACCCAACGTTTCCTCGGCGGCGTTGAGGCCGATGGCCCAGCCGAAGCGGTCGAGGAGGGCGGGGGCGGTGGCGCGAAGGGCGCGGAGCTGGAGCCAGAGGAGGGCGGTGCCGCCCTTGATGTCCACAACGCCCGGGCCGTAGATGCGGCCTTCAGCCTCTCGCCAATGGAACTTGTTGCGGGCTTCCTCCTCGGGCGGGAACACGGTGTCGAGGTGGGAGACGGCCAGGAGCCACTGGCGGGACGCGCCAGGACGGCGGAGGAAGAGGTGGTCGCCGCAGCCCTCGCCGGAGCAGGGAACGAATTCGGCGGTGAAGCCGAGCGGGGCGAAGGCGGCGGCAGTGGCGCGGCCAAGGGTGTTGACGCCGTGGCGATGGGCGGTGTGGCTGTTGATGCCGACCCATTCGCGCAGGAGAGCGAGCGCGGCGGGGAGGTCCCGCTCAAGGGCGGCGCGCAAGGCGGCGGGGTCGGGAGTCATCATATATAGCCCGCGCCGAGAGGGAGGCCGACTCAGCCCTTGAGGGCGCGGGAGCGGAATTTATCCACGCCGACGGCGAGCACGATGACGACGCCGATAATGATGTCCTGAATATAGGACGGCCAGCCCATCTGCACCACGCCGC
Source organism: uncultured Opitutales bacterium (assembly GCA_964503425.1). Taxonomy (GTDB): domain Bacteria; phylum Verrucomicrobiota; class Verrucomicrobiia; order Opitutales; family JABDGR01; genus CAZDAQ01. Next base: position 3,608 of record CAZDAQ010000103.1, on the reverse strand, counting down.
TGCGCAGGGAAGTCATGGTGAGCGCGCCGATGACGGCACCCCAGATGCTGCCGACGCCGCCGTTGAGGCTGGCGCCGCCGATGACGACGGCGGCGATAATGTCGAGCTCGCGGCCCATGGCGGTGGTGGGGTCGCCCTGGCGGAGGCGGGAAAGGTCGAACACGCCGGACAGGCCGATGAAGCAACCGGAAAGCACATAGACGCCGACCTTGAGCATGCGGGTGCGCAGGCCGCAGAGGCGGGCGGTGTCCTCGTTCGAGCCGAGGGCAAAGATGTGCCGGCCGAAAACGCTACGGTTGAGGACGAGAGACATGATAATGGTCAGGACGAGCACAATCACGACGCCCTGGGTGGGGACCCAAAGCGGGACCACGAGGCTGCCTGCATGATCGGGGTCCGGAGACATGAAAGTGGCAAACAAGCTGAACAACCAGTGGGGCACGGAGGCGGGGTCAACGACGGGGGTATTGTTCATCAAGGCATTGAGGCCGTCGGTCGGGCCCAAGTCGTTAAAATTGACGCTTTGGTTGTCGGAGACCCATTTGGCTATGCCGCGGGCGGCGCCCATCATGCCGAGGGTGACGATGAAAGGCATCATGGCGAAGCGGGCGATGATGGAGCCATTGATGAGGCCGACGAGGCCGCCGACGGAAATCGCGCCAGCCGCCGCGAGCCACGAGGAATGGTGGCTGCGCAGGATGACGCCGGCGATGACGCCGGTGAGGGCGCAAACGGAGCCGGCGCTGAGGTCAATGCCGCCGGAAACGATGATGAGCGTCATGCCCAAGGTGCCGGTGGCGACACTGACGGTTTGGAGGAGGATGAGGCCGAGAGTGTCGGGCGAAAGGAAATTCATGTGCCGGTCGGCAGTGACCATGATTTCAAAGAGCACCAGGACAAAGGACAGGCCGAAGAGCGGGCCCAGCAGCGGGTAGCGTTGCAGCCAGGAGAAGCGATGAGCGGGGGATTGAGACATGACGGGTGAGAACAGGTTAGTTTTGGGTGCCGGGGGCGGGGGATTCGTCAAGGGCGTCGTCGCGGCCAAGAGCGGCGGTGAGGAGGGAGTGTTCGTCCCACTGGTCACGCGGGCGGACGGCGACGAGTTCGCCGCGGCACATCACGCCGATGGTGTCGCACATGCCGAGCAATTCGGGGAGGTAGGAGCTGACCATGAGGACGGCCTTGCCCTGCTGGGCGGTTTCGAGCATCTGGCGGTAAAGCACGGCCTTGGCGCCGACGTCAATGCCGCGGGTGGGTTCGTCGAGCAGGAGGACGTCGGCGTTTTGATGGAGGAGGCGGCCAAATGCGACCTTTTGCTGGTTGCCACCGGAGAGCTGACCGACGGGCTGGGAGGCGGATTTGGCGCGAACATCGAGGCGCTGGATGAGGGCCTGGGCGGCGGCGAGCTGGCGCGGGCGGGAAACGAAGCCGCGCGAGGCCACAGTGTCGAGACGGGAGAGGGTGAAGTTGTCGGCAAGATCGCGGGTGAGGAGGAGGCCTTCCTCCTTGCGATTTTCGGACAGGAGGCCAAGGCCGTTACGGAGGCTGACGCCGGGCTCGCCAAAAGGCAGTGGATGGTTGGCCACGGTGACCATGCCGGCGGCGGCGCGGTCGAGGCCGAAGATAGAGCGGAGCGTTTCGGTGCGACCCGAGCCGATGAGGCCGGCGACGCCAAAGATTTCGCCGCGGCGGACGGCGAAAGAGACGTCACGGGGTTTGCCGCGCGGGCCGGAAATGCTTTTGACGGTGAGCAACGGCTCGCCCAGCGGGCGCGGCACACGCGGGTAGAGTTCAGTGACCTCGCGGCCCACCATCAGGCGGATGATGCCGGCGTTATCAATATCGGCCAGGTCGCCAGAGCCGACAGAGCGGCCATCGCGCAGGACGAGGTAGCGCTTGGCGACGGTGCGGCATTCCTCGAGGAAGTGGCTGATATAGATGAGGGCGACACCCTGTTCAGCGAGGCGGGCGATGATGCGAAAGAGGTTTTCGACATCGTGGCGGCCGAGGCTGCTGGTGGGTTCGTCCAGGATGAGGACTTTGGCGCCGCTGGCGCAGGCGCGGGCGATTTCAACGATTTGCTGTTCGGCGACGGAGAGGTTGCGCACGGGGACGTTGAGCGGCAGGTGCGGGTGGTTGACCATCTCAAGGGCGCGGATGGCAATCTCGCGGCGGGTGCGGCGGTTGACAAAGCCGTAGCGGGAAGGCTCGCGGCCTAGGACGAGGTTCTCCTCGGCATTGAGGTGCGGGGCGAGGGTGAGTTCCTGGTAGATCATGGCTACGCCGGCCTCGCTCGACTCGCGCGGCTGCCTGGGCGCGAATGACTGGCCGTCGAGCTCCATGGAGCCGGCATCCGGCGCATGAGCACCGGAGATGACCTTCATGAGGGTACTCTTGCCAGCACCGTTTTCGCCGATGAGCGCGAGGACTTCCCCGGCCCGGGCCTCGAGGTCCACGCCGGCCAGGGCGCGGGTGGCGCCGAAGCTTTTTTCAATGCCGCGCAGGCGCAGGCGCATGGGAGAATCACATTACCGTGTGAGCAAGGAGGGTCTTGACGGCGGGGGTGTCCTGATTGTCCTTGGTGAGGAGGACGGTGCCGGTGTCAATGTTGGCGGGAACCGTCTTGCCGCTAAGGTGGTCGAGCATGGTTTTAACGCCGTCGTAGCCCATGGTATAAGGATCCTGCAGGACGAGGGCGTTAATGTGGCCGGAGGCGAGACCGGCCATATTGGCGGCGCCACCGTCGAAGCCGACGAACTTGACCTTGCCGGCGAGGCCGGCCTTTTCGAGGGCGAGCAACATGCCGTTGGTGCTGGGTTCGTTGGGGGTAAAGATGCCGTCCACATTCGGGTAGGTGCTGAGCAGGTTGGAGCCTTTGTCGAGGGCTTTTTCGCGGTCGTCGCCGGCAAAGTTATCCGAGGAAACGATGGTGATGTTGGGGTAATTCTTCATGGCTTCAAGGAAGCCCTCTTCGCGCTGGTTGGTGCTGGCGGAGCCGGGCATGAAGCGCATCATGAGGACGTTGCCCTTTTCGCCGAGTTCGCGGGCGAGTTCCTTACCGGCCATGACGCCGGCCTGCTTGTTGCCGGTGCCGACGAAGGCGACGGTCTTGTCGTAATCCAGCGGGGAGTCCACAATGACGAGGGGGATGCCGGCGCGGTGGGCTTTTTCAGACGGAGCGACGAGGGCGTCGAACTCCATGGGGCAAAGGATAATGCCGTCGAGCCCCTGGGCGACGTAGGTTTCCATGAGGGAGATTTGGGCGGCGCGGTCGCCTTCGTTAGCCGGACCATTCCAATCAATGTCCAGCTTCATGCCGGAGTCCTGAGCTTCTTTCTGGGCCTGGAGCATGCCGGCCTGGACGGACTTCCAGTAAACGTTCTGCATGCCCTTGGGGATGAAGGCGAGGTGAAGAGTCTTGGCGGGGGCCGCAGCGGTGGCGTTGCCGGGGGAAGCGCTGGAGGAAGTGCTGCTGGAGCTGGATGCGCCGCAACCGGCGAGCAGGAGGGCGGCGGTGGCGGCGCCGGCGCAGAGGAGGGAGTTTAAAGCGAGGGGGAGGGTGGGGGCCTTCATGGTCGGGTAAGGAGAGGTTGGGGTGAAAGCGCGCC
>CAZDAQ010000102.1:0-10702 GCA_964503425.1 uncultured Opitutales bacterium | reverse complement strand
TCAAATACCTCGACGACCTCCGCGACAACCTCAACGCCCTCATCCTCTACGGCAAGTTTCTCCGTCACGTCGGCGAATACCAGCAGTCTTACATCATCTTCCAGCACGCCTACCGCGTAAACCCCAAAGTCCCCGTCGTCAACCAGCAGCTCGGCAACTACCTCGCCGAAACCGGCCAGTATGCCCCCGCCCTTGGCTTCTTCATCAACGCCGTCACCCTCGCTCCCGACGAACCCCTCTACCACTACCAGCTCGGTGAACTCCTCAACGTCTATTACGACCACTACCTCCACGACAAAATCTACACTGAGCAGCTGCTCAACCGCGCCCTTCTCGCCGAGTTCGCACGCGCCGCCCAGCTCGACCCCGCCGAACCCGGCTACGCCTGGCGCGCCGCCGAAGCCTACTACGATGTCCTCGACCCCGACTGGAATGACGCCCTCGCCGCCTGGGACGCCCTCGCCAAACGCACCTCCTCCCCTGTCGAACTTCAGGTCATCAGCCTCCACCGCGCCCGCATCTTCATTGAACTTGGCCGCTACAATGACGCCCGCCCCCTCCTCGCCCAACCCGTCCGCCCCGCCCTCGAAGCCACCCGCCAGGAACTCCTCCAACGCCTTGCTGCCATCACCACCCCAACCCCGGTCGCTCCTCCAACTACATCCCCGAGCACTCCGCCCGTCTCCAATACCACCAATCCCCCGCCCGCAACCCAACCCGCCACCCCCGCTCCTTCAAACACCACCCTGCCACCAACTCCCGCACAATCCACATCCGCCAGCTCGAAACCTGATTCCCCCGCTCCTCCCGCCACCAGCCCAATTCCCGCCTCGCCTTCTTCTCTTCCCCCCCAATCGCCTTAGTCACCTCCTCTCGTTTTTTACCTTTTACTTTTCACCCTTCACCGAGGCCCATTCTGCTTTCTGCATTCTAAATTCTGCATTTTCAGATGAACCCCGACCTCACCAACGCCCTCCTCAACGGCCTGATTCTCTACATCATCCTCGCCCTCAGCATTGCCCTTCACGAGTTCGGCCATGCCAAAGTCGGCGACCTCGTCGGTGATCCCCTCCCCCGCCTCCAGAACCGCGTTACCCTCAATCCCCTCGCCCACCTCGATCCCATCGGCACCGGCCTCATTCCCGCCACCATGATTTTCCTGCCCATCCTCCTGGGCGCCCCCCTCCCCATCTCCCTCATCGGCTGGGGCAAGCCCGTCCAAATTGCCCTCGACAATCCGCGCACCCGCAAGCGCAACGAAATCCTCATCACCATTGCCGGCCCTGGGGTCAACTTCCTCATCGCCCTCTTCACCGCCATCATCACCGGCGTCTTCCTCCGTTACTTCGGCGATGCCTCCGTCGCCGATGCCGTTTATCACGTCGCCAGCCTCGCCATCATCGTCAACTGCCTCCTTATCGTCTTCAACCTCATCCCCCTGCCCCCGCTCGACGGCTCCCGCCTCCTCCGCCACGTCGTCGGCCTGTCCGAGGAAACCTTCTACCGCCTCGCCCTCAACAGCCCCTGGATCCTGCTCATCCTCGTCAACCTTTCGGTCTTCCGCCAGCTCCTCGGCACCGTCCGCGACACCGTTGCCGACCCCTTCTTCCGCCTTCTCCTCGCCATCGCCGGCTGACGGATTCTTGGGCTTTTCTCCTTTCACCCTTCACTTTACACCCCCCACTCCTTATTCATCTTTGGCCCGTCTCCGCAGGATTCTCCTTTAAATTTTTAACCTATGAACGTCCTCGTCGCCGGCGGTGCCGGTTATATCGGCAGTCACTGCGTCCGCCAGCTCCTCGCGCTCGGCCACCGCCCCGTTGTCCTCGACAACCTCGTTTACGGCCACCGCGCCGCTGTGGACTCCCGCGTCCCCTTCTACCAGGCCGGCCTCGACGACGCCCCCGCCCTCCGCGCCCTCCTCGAAACCGAAAAAATCGAGCTCGTCATGCACTTCGCTGCCTACTGCTACGTCGGCGAATCCGTCACCGACCCCCTCAAATACTACCAAAACAACCTCGTCGCCGCCCTCGTCCTTCTCGACGCCATGCTCCAGGCCGGCGTCAAAAAATTCGTCCTCTCCTCCACCTGCGCCACCTACGGCGTCCCCGAACGCCTCCCCCTCGCCGAAGACCACCCCCAGAAACCCATCAACCCCTACGGCCAGACCAAGCTCGACCTCGAAAACGCCCTCAAAGCCCTCTCCCACGCCCACGGCCTCTCCTTCGCCGCCCTCCGCTACTTCAACGCCGCCGGCGCCTCTGCCGACGCCGCCATCGGCGAAGACCACAACCCCGAAACCCACCTCATCCCCCTCGTCATTGACAACATCCTCGGCAAGCGCCCCCACATCAAAATCTTCGGCACCGACTACCCCACCCCCGACGGCACCTGCCTGCGCGACTACGTCCACGTGGACGACCTCTCCCGCGCCCACATCCTCACCTTCGACAAGCTGAACACCCCCGGCACCCAGCTCTTCTACAACCTCGGCACCGGCACGCCCAACTCCGTCCGCGAAGTCATCACCTCCATCGAAAAAATCTCCGGCAAAACCGCCACCGTCATCACCGCCCCCCGCCGCCCCGGCGACCCCCCCGGCCTCTACGCCGACAATAAAAAAGCCCTCCGCGAACTCGGCTGGCAAATCAAGTATCCCACCCTCGACTCCATCGTCGAAACCGCCTGGCGCTGGCACTCCTCCCACCCCAACGGCTTCAACGACCGGAAGAAGTAAAAACTCCTTTGGTCATGAACCAGGAACTAACCACTCTCTTGGATGGATTTTCCGACGTAGATGGCGCATCCCCTGAAGCCATAGCCAAAGTTGAATCCGTCTTTAATCGCGAATTGCCGGATGAACTGCGTCAGATTCTATGCAAATCAAATGGGATTTCTGGTGTGATTTCAAACCACGAGCTTCAAATTTGTAGTACTGAAGAAATCATCGCGTACAATCAGGCAAATTCAGTTCAGCGCTATACTCCACAGTTTTTAATGTTTGGTTCCAATGGAGGCGGCGAAACCTACACATTGGACTACCGCACAACGCCTCCGTCAGTTGTCTTGGTCGCCGCTATTGGCTTTGATTACAAATCGGCAATTTCAATTGGTATGGATTTCATGAGTTTTCTTCACCGCCTCAAAAACCCAAGATCTCTATTTGATAAAGCGAATTGATTACGCCAGTCGTAATTTTTTCGCTTGACGTAATTTCCATCCCGGCTCAATCTATCTCCCGTGATCAAGAGCTTCGCCGACGCAGAGGCGGAAAAAATCTTTGCCGGCATCCCGTCGCGCCGCCTGCCGCCAGACATCCAGCGCACCGCCCGCCGCAAACTTCTCCAACTCGACGCCGCCGATAAGCTCGACATCATGCGCCTGCCGCCCGGCAACCGCCTAGAAGCCTTGCGCCATGACCGCCTTGGCCAATACAGCATCCGCATCAACGACCAATGGCGCCTCTGCTTCCGCTGGCTCGGCCAGGATGCCTTTGACGTTGAAATAACCGATTACCATTAAACCCATGAAAACTCCCGACCTCTCCCACATCACCCCCGGCGAAATCCTCCTCGAGGACTGGATTAAACCCAACGATCTCTCCGGCACCGAGGTCAGCCGCCGCACCGGCATCCCCGCCTCCCGCCTCACCGAAATCATCAAGGGCCGCCGCGCCATCACCGCCGACACTGCCCTGCGCCTTGGCCGTTTCTTCCGCACCGGCGAGCGCTTCTGGCTGAACCTCCAGCAAGCCTACGACATTGAACGCGCCAAAGCCAAACTCGGCCCCCGCCTCACCTCCGCCATCAAACCCCTCGCCGCCTAGATCCCACCCTTATCAGCAATCTCTTCACTTCCCCCCGTCCACCCTCTTCCTCAGCGTCGTCCGCGTAATCCCCAGCAGCGCCGCCGCCTTCGCGTGGTTCCCGTCCGTCTCCTTCAACGCCCGCGCGATCATCTCCGCCTCGATCCCTTCCAAAATATTCTCGCTGCTCTCCGCCCGCGCCAGCCGGTAAACCGCGTCATACGCCCCCGCCAGCGTCAAGCCCCCGCCAGTCTCCCCGCTGCCCTTCGCCTCCTTCTTCGCGCCGAAGGCCTCCCCGTTCGCCGCTACCTTCTTCTCCTCCCCGCTCTTGGTTCCCGGCTCCCCGCTCCCGGCACCCGCCGCATTCCCCCACCCGTTCACCACCTGCAAAATCTCCCGCGGCAAATCCTTCAGCAGCACCGTTTCCCCCTGCGCCACCACCCCGCTCCGGTAAACCGCGTTCTCCAGCTCTCGCACGTTCCCCGGCCACGTATACGCGCTCAACACCGCCAGCGCCTCCGCTGACACCTTCCGCACCCGGATTTTTTTGTCATTCGCCAGCCGCTGCACCATGAAGTCCACCAGCGCCGGCACGTCGTCCAGCCGCTCCCGCAGCGGCGGCAGCTTTATCCGCACCACATTGATCCGATAATACAAATCCTCGCGAAACTGCTTCTCCGCGACGAGCTTCTCCAAATCCTTGTTCGTCGCCGCGATCAGCCGCACGTTCACCTTGATCGTCTCGCTCCCACCCACCCGCTGGATTTCCCCCTCTTGAATCGCCCGCAAAATCTTCGTCTGGGTGGACAGCGTCATGTCCCCGATCTCATCCAGAAAAATCGTCCCGCCGTCGCACAATTCAAACTTCCCGTTCCGCTGCGCCGTCGCCCCGGTGAATGACCCTTTCTCGTGCCCGAACAATTCGCTCTCGATCAAATTCTCCGGGATCGCCGCGCAATTCACCGCGATGAACGGCCCCTTCGACCGGTGGCTGTGCTGGTAGAGGCACCGCGCCACCAGTTCCTTTCCCGTCCCGCTCTCCCCGGTGATCATCACCGTCACGTCGCTCGCCGCCACCTGCCCGATCACCTTGAACAATTCCTGCATCGGCTCCGAGTTCCCCACGATCCCCTCCTTGTAATCCTCCCGGTTCAGCAGCGGCTGGTAGGCCGTCCCCGCCGCGTGCAGGTCCGCCCACGCCTTCGCCGCGTTCTCCACCAGCGTCAAAATCTTTTTGATGTCGAACGGCTTGATCACGTAGTCGAACGCCCCGAACTTCATCGCCTCAATCGCCGTCTGCGTCGTCCCGAACGCCGTCATCAATATCACCATGCACTTCGGCGCCGCCGTCCGCAAATGCTGCAAGGTCTCCAGCCCGCTCATCCCCGTCATCCGGTTGTCCAATAAAATCACCTGCGGCTTTTCCTTCCCCGCCGTCTTCAATCCCTCCTCCCCGCTCGCCGCCGTCACCAGCCGGTAGCCCCGCGCCGACAGCACCCGCTGCAGCGAATAGCGGATCTCCTGGTCGTCATCAATGACGAGCACGGTTGCGGTGGTCGCGGCTTCAGCCATAATGAGGAAACGCTAAACATCCCCCTTCATGCGCCTCCGGTCAATTCCCTTATTCCGCGTCTTCGGCATCGCCCTCGAAGTCCACCCCACCTTCTTCCTCCTCCCCCTCCTCCTCGCCGCCACCAGTTTTCCGGACGACGGCTGGCGCGGGGTCGTCGAATCCTGGTGGGCCCTCTTCCTCGTTTACACCTGCGTCATCCTCCACGAATTCGGCCACGCCCTCGTCGCCCGCCGCCTGGGCATCCCCGTCCCCCTCATCCTGATCCTGCCCATTGGCGGCCTCGCCCTCCTGGGCCGCATGCCCCGCTCCCCCCGCGCCGAGATCCTCATCACCGCCGCCGGCCCCCTCGTCAACTTCGTCATCGCCGCCGTCTGCCTCACCCTCCTCGGCCACTGGCCCCCGGGCCTCGATTATGCCGACCCCGCCACGCTCGACTGGCGCAACCTCCTCGCCTTCCTCTTTTACGCCAACCTCCTCCTCGGCCTCTTCAACCTTCTCCCCGCCTTCCCGATGGATGGTGGCCGCCTCCTCCGCGCCACCCTCGCGTGTCACTACGATTACTTGCGCGCCACCTGGCTCGCGATGATGATTGGCCGCGTCGTCGCCTCCCTCGGCATCCTCTACGCCCTTTACGCCCATCATTATCCCCTCGCCATCCTCTTCGCCTTCATTCTCTTCCTCGGCAACCTCGAATACACCCAGCTCCGCCGCGAATCCCTCCCCCCCATCCTGAACGACCTGGACTAATCACCCCATCCGTCTTCTCTTTTTGTTTTCCATCTTCCATTTTCCATCTTCCATTTAAGTCATGCCCAAAAAAATTTCCCCCTGGCGCACCGAGCTCGCCCTCCTCTGCGCCGCCCTCACCGCTGCGTTCTTCCTCGTCCTCGGTAACGGCTGGATTGACGAAAGCCTCAACCACCTCGTCCTCACCGCCTGCTTCGCGTGGCTCTTCGCCATGATCCTCTGGGGCGCCATCGCCATCGTCCGCCATGCCGACGCCCTCGCCGCCCGCCTCGGCGAGCCCTACGGCACCCTCGTCCTCACCCTCGCCGTCATCAGCATCGAGGTCGTCACCGTCACCTCCGTCATGCTTACCAGCAATGACGAAAACTCCTCCCTCGCCCGCGACACCATGTATGGCGTGCTCATGATCGTCCTTAACGGCCTCGTCGGCGCCTCCCTCCTTATCGGCGGCCTCCGTCACGGCGAGCCCGAGTTCAACATCGCCGGCGCCCGCTCCTACCTTGCCGTCCTCACCACCCTCGGCGTCATCGGCCTCATCCTCCCCGATTACACCGAGGCCCACGCCGGCGGCGCCTTCTCCAACTCCCAGGCCGCCTTCGTCGCCGTCGCCTGCATCGCCCTCTACGCCGTCTTCCTCTGGATTCAAACCGTCCGCCACCGCGATTACTTCATCCACGAAGCCGCCACCATCGAAAACATCCCCGCCCACGGCCATGACGAGCCCCCCTACCGCACGTGGGTCCACACCGCCATCCTCCTCGCTGGCCTCGTCCCCGTCTTCATCCTCTGCGAAAAACTCGCCGTCTTTCTCGACCTCGGCCTGGACGAAGCCGGCGCGCCGCCCGCCCTCGGCGGTTTTCTCGTCGCCCTCCTCGTCCTCGCTCCCGAAGGCCTCGGCGCCCTCAAGGCCGCGTGGAAAAACTCCCTCCAGCGCGCCGTGAACATCTGCCTCGGTTCCGCCCTCGCCACCATCGGCCTCACCATTCCCGCGGTTCTCCTCGTCAGCCTCCTCACTGGCCGCGGCCTCATCCTCGGCCTCGGCCCGCGCGAGACCATCCTCCTCGCCCTCACCTTCCTCGTCAGCACCCTCACCTTCTCCGGCCAGCGCACCAACATCCTCCTCGGCGCCGTCCATCTCGTCATCTTCGCCGCCTACTTCATCCTCATCTTCGACCACGCCCCGGAGTGATCCATTCTTTTTCTCTCTTTCACCTTTCACTTTTTACTCTACACCTTTTCGCCACTTCGCTTCAGCCGGTTCTGTATCGTAATCAACCGCCCCACCAGCCCCCCCGCCACCACCACCAATCCCCCCGTCAGCCCCGCCCACACCCCCGGCCCGCCGTAGCCGCACTTCATCCCCAGATACCACGCCAGCGGCGCGCTCACCGCCCAATACCCCGTAAACAGCAGCACCGTCGGCACGCGTACGTCGTGCATGCCGCGCAGTACCCCGAGCGTCGTGATCTGCACCCCGTCAAACATCGCGAACGACGCCGCCCACGCCAGCAGCGTCGTCGCCAGCGCGAATACCGCCCCCGCCTCCGGCGCGTCCGCCCGCAAAAACAATCCCGGCAGCCACCCGCGCGCCATGAATACCACCGCCATGTAAACCGCCATCATCCCCATCGCCAGCGCCAGGCTGCTCCCCGCGATCCGCCGCGCCTCCGCGTAGCGCCCCCCGCCCATCGCCTGGCTCACCCGTATCCCCGCCGCCATCGAAAGCCCCAGCGGCCCCATATACGCCACGCTCGCCACATTCAGCGCAATCTGGTGCGCCGCCATCGTCACCGTGCTGATCATCCCGCACAGCAGCGTCGCAAAGTTAAACAGGCTCACCTCGAACAATATCTGCCCCGCGCTCGGCACCCCCAGTTCCAGCAGCCGCCGCACCCGTGCTCCCGCCAGCCGCGCCCATGCCCCCGCCCGCCACTCGGGCCGCAAGTTCGGCGTCCGCCACACCAGCCCGAGGAAAATAAAAAACCCCGCCGTCCGCGCCAGCAGCGTCCCCAGCCCCGCCCCCGCCACGCCCATCGCCGGCGCGCCCAAATTCCCGTAGATCAAAATAAAATTAAACCCCACGTTCAACACCACGCACACGCCCAGCACCCCCAGCGCCAGCCAGGGCCGGTTCAGCGACTCGCAATAATTCTTCACCACCGTCATCGCCAGCACCGGCACGATGGACCACCCCATCCACGCGATATACGGTTTCGCCGTGTTGATCACCGCCGGATCCACCCGCGGAATCAAATTCAGCAGCCCCAGCCCCGCGTGTATCGCCGCCCCGCAAATCACCCCATAGGCCACCGCCAGCCACACCCCGTGCCGCAGCACTTCCCCCGACTCCTCCCGCTCTCCCGCCCCGTGCGCCGACGCCACCAACACATGCACCGCCACGCACAACCCAAACCCCATGATCATCGGCACCCACACGATCAAATTCCCGAACGCCACCGCCGCCAGCGGCACCACCCCCAGCCGCCCCACCATCGCCGCGTCAATCAACGGCATCATCATCTGCCCCAGCTGTCCGAGAATTATCGGCACCGCCAGCCGCACCGTCGGCTTCCCCTCCTTCCATAACGCGCGCAACATAAAAACGAACCCCGATTAAAACGCCGTGCCCCTCCCCTCCGCGAGAACTTTTCCCCTTCACTTCTTGTAGCGCGGCGCTTTAGCCCATGCTTTCTTCTCTTAACGAGTGCGCGGCCTTCGGATTCGCCACGTTCGCGGTCCGTCTCTCTCCTTCGTCCCGCAGGGAAGAAAGATAATAGCCCGGTGTTTTAACACGGGGCTTGGCTCACACCCCCGCCCCATTGTCCGCCCTCGCCTTCCGCGCCAGCAGCTCGAATCTCGCCTTGATCCGGTCCAGTTCCTCCTCGGAAAGCTCCTCCACGTCCAACAGCGTGTTTTGCGCCTCCTTCGTCGCCCGGATCAATTCATCCAGCTTGAGTTGCACCGCCTCGCTCTCCCGGTTCTGCGCGTTCCGAATCAGGAAAATCATTAGAAACGTGATGATGTTCGCCACCGTGTCAATGACCAGCAGCCACGTGTTGCCATAGTGAAACCATGGCCCCGTCAGCCCCCACAAGACAATCACGCCGATGGCGAACGTAAACGCCATCGGATGCCCGCTCGTCCGCACCACCGTCTGGGCAAATCGCTGAAAGCCGCCCAGTAATCGCGCTCCGATTAGGCGTTCGCGCTTGGGTCTGTTGTTGCTTTCCATGCAGTCTCCGCCTCCTGCGACCTTACAGCGTCCGCAGGAAAGCCACGACGTCCGCCTTCTCCTGCGCGCTCAGTTTCGTTCCGTCTATCAGGTTGAAATACTCCACCGTGTCCTCCAGCGTCAGCAGCCGGCCGTCGTGCAGGTAGGGCGGCGAATCCTTGATCCCCCGCAGCGGGAACGTCTTGATCGGGCCATCCGGGCCGGCTTCCATTCCATTGATCATCCTCGGTTTGAAAAAACGCTCCGCCTGCAAATTGTGCATCGAGTTGTCCGTGTAATACGGCGGCGCATGGCAGCTCGCGCACTGCGCCTTCCCAAAGAAAAGTTCCTGGCCCCGCAGTTCCGCCGGCGTGGCCTTCTCGGGATTCAATTTCCCGAAAATGTCGAGCTTCGGCGCCGGCGGAAAATCCAGCAGTTCCTCAAATTCCGCCATGTCCTGCACCTGGCTGCCCCGCTCCAAAACGTTCACGCCTTTTTTAACCGCCAGCACCGGGTCGCCGTCAAAATACGCCGCGCGTTGTTCGAACTCCGTAAAATCCTCCACCGACTTCAACGCCCGCTGTGAACCGAACAAACGCTGGATGTTCACCCCGCGCAGCGACGGCGTGTCAATCCGGTGCCGGAATTCCTGTGGCCGCACGTCTCCGGCCAGATGCGTCGCGCCGTTGGTATGCCCGTTCGCATGACAGTCAAAACACGACACCCCGCGCGAGGGCCGCTCCGACCTCCGGTCGCTCGTGTCATTGAACTGCTGCTGCGGAAAGGCCGTTACCAGCAGCCGCAGTCCCTCGATTTGCTTCGGGTTCAAAATCCCGTCGAACAATTCGAAAAAATTGTCGCTCGTCACGAGCTTGCCCTGCGACACGTCGCCCAGGTCCGGGCGCGTCGTCAAAAATATCGCCGGCGGAAACTCCGGCAGAAACGTGTCCGGCAAATCAAAATCCAAATCAAACCGCGTCAAATCCCGTCCTTCCTGCTTTTTAACTTCGTCAATCTCGAAATGCGGAAACACCATCCCGCCTTCCGCGTGATTCGGATGCGGCAATGGCAGAAACCCCTGTGGGAAAAAATCCCCGTCGCGTATCGCCTCCGGCGTCATCGCGGCCAGTTTGTCCCAACTCATCCCGGGCGGCAGCTTCACCCGGATGCCTTCTTGCACGGCTTTGCCCCGGCTCATGGTGACATCCGGCGCCGGGTCGTTTCGCAAATCATAGCGCGCTTCCAACAAGTCCATCTGCCGTTGCATGATGGCCGCCTTCTCCGCTTTCATGCGCGCCATCATGGCGGAAAACTCCTCGTTCATCACGACGGGCGCATAGCTCGTCTTCCTCTCCACCTGCCCCAG
>CAZDAQ010000101.1:0-10707 GCA_964503425.1 uncultured Opitutales bacterium | reverse complement strand
TAATCTTCATGTAATCTTCCCCCTGTTACATTAACCCTTCCTATTCTCCCTATTCTTCCCCTTTAAACCCCCATGACCTCCCTCCCCCGCACCTCCACGCTCGCACTCACCGGCGCCGCCCTGCTCTTTGCAGCCAGCGCCTCCGCCCAAAACACCTCCGCCCCCTCCGCTCCCGCCTCCGGCCCCTACAAAATAATCAACTCCGACAAAGTCGGCGGCACCGGCAGCTTCGACTACGTCTTTGCCGATTCCGCTGGCCGCCGCCTCTACATCCCCCGCGCCAGCCGCGTGGACGTTTACGACCTCGATTCCCTCAAACCCCTCGGCAACATTTCCAACACCCTCCGCGTCCACGGCGCCACCGTTGACCCCAAGTCCGGCCACGGCTTCGCCAGCAGCAACCCCGTTGTCATGTGGGACACCAAGACCCTCGCCACCCTCAAGACCATCCCCGTCCAGGGCAGCCCCGACGGCATCCTCTTCGAACCCGCCACCGAGCGCGTCTATATCCTCAGCCACAGCTCGCCCAACGTCACCGCCATTGACGCCATCACCGGCAACATCGTCGGCACCCTTGACCTCACCGGCCAGCCCGAGCAGGCCGCCAGCGATGGCAAGGGCCACGTCTATATAGACCTCGAAGACAAGGACGCCATTGCCGTTGTTGACCCCGTCGCCCTCAAGCAAACCGGCACCTACGACATCAGCACCAAAGGCGGCGGCCCCGCCGGCCTCGCCCTCGACACCAAGAACGGCATCCTCTTCGCCGCCTGCCACGACCCCCAAACCATGGTCGTCGTCAACGCCGCCGACGGCAAAATCCTCACCGCCCTCCCCATCGGCAGTGGCGTGGACGGCGCCACCTTTAATCAGGACACCCTCGAAGCCTTCAGCTCCCAGAGCGACGGGACCCTCACCATCGTCAAGGAAAGCTCCCCCACCGACTTCGCCGTCGAACAAAACCTCGCCACCAAAGTCCGCGCGAAAACCCTGACCATTGATAGCAAGACCGGCCAGATTTACCTCATCACCGCCGACTACGCCGCACCCACGCCCGCTGCTGCCCCCGCCGCCACACCCGCTTCTAACACCACCGCCTCGGCCACCCCGGCGGCCACTCCCGCTTCGAACACCACCGTCGCTGCCGCCGCTCCTGCGCCCGGTGCCCCTCCTGCCGCCGCTGCCCGTGGTGGCCGCCGTGGTGGTCGTGGTGGCGCGATGGTCCCCGACTCCTTCACGATCCTCGTCGTCGGCAAAGGCGCCTAATTCCGCCCCGCCGCGGGACGCCCCTTCGTCCCCCCGCTCAATCGTTGGCTTGATTGCTCCCGCGCTTCGCGGCATCTTCGCGGCGGGGCTGATACCTGCGTCGCGGCATTTTGCCCCGCCGCCGCTCCCGCCCGCCGGCTCACCCCTGCCCGCACCCCCATGCACCTCCCCATCTCCGCCCGTTTCCTCAAACTCGTCGGCCTCGCCATTGCCTCCTCCAGCTTGGCCCTCTCCGCCCCGGCCCAAAACGCCACCCCCGCCCCGCCCGCTACCCCACCGGCGACCCCCATCCCCCTCACCACCATCGTCCCCGACGGCAAGCCCCACAAATTCGAAGCTCGCGACCACCAATTCTTCATAGACGGCCAGCCCACCGTCCTCGTCTCCGGCGAAATGCACTTTGGCCGCGTCCAGTCCGGCGATTGGGAAACCCGCATCAAGCAGGCCAAGGCCATGGGCCTCAACACCCTCAGCTTCTACCTCTTCTGGAATCAGGTCGAACCCCAGGAGGGCCAGTTCGACTTCACCGGCTCCAACGACGTCCGCCGCGTCCTCCAGCTCTGCCAAAAATATGGCATCTGGGCCATCCTCCGCCCCGGCCCCTATTGCTGCGCCGAAATCGAATACGGCGGCATCCCCTACTGGACGCTCAAATACCCCGAAGTCAAAATCCGCGTCAACGACCCCAAATTCCTCGACTGGTGCCAGAAATACATCGCCCAGGTTTACCAGCAGGTCAGCGACTTGCAGGTCACGCACGGCGGCCCCCTCCTCATGGTCCAGATTGACAACGAATACGGCATCACCGACCCCGCCAACAACGACTACATGAGCGCCCTGCACAAAATCTTTCTCGCTACCGGCTTCGACGTGCAGCTCTTCGTCTGCGACCCCACCCACGCCCCCGAATGGAAAGACCCCGCCTTCCGCATGCCCGGCGTCATGATCTGCCGCAACGGCCTCAAGGACGACGCCGGCTTCACCCTCAGCAAGGACGCCATCGGCAACTACCCCGTCTTCGTCCCCGAAGTTTACACCGCCTGGTTCAGCGGCTGGGGCGAACCCATCGCCACCCGTAACAGCAGCATCCCCGCCATCACCACCTGGATCAATTACCTCCTCGACCACCAATACTCCTTCAACCTCTACCTCTTCTTCGGCGGTACCAACTACGGCTTCTACAACGGCTGCAACTTCTTCCTCCCCGTCCAGACCAGCTACGATTACAGCGCCCCCATTGACGAAGCTGGCCGCACCACCCCGAAATACTACGCCCTCCGTACCCTCCTCACCCAGCGCCTCAACCTCAAGCTCCCCGACCCGCCCGCCGACCCCGCCGTCATTGAAATCCCCGCCATCAAGTTCACCGATAGCGAACCGCTCCTTTCCACGCTCCCCGCCCAGCCGACGCTCGTCGCCGACCAGCCTGTCTCCATGGAAAACCTCGGCCAGGATTACGGCTTCGTCCTCTACCGCAAACAATTCCCCAACGGACTCAATGGCACCCTCGTGCTCAAGGATGCCCGCGACTACACCTTCGTCATGGTCAACGGCAAAACCGTCGTCCGCGCCTTCCGCGGTTATGGCCCCGACAGTAACACCGTAATCATCAATCAAACCGGCAACGTCACCCTCGACCTCCTCGTTTACAACCTTGGCCGCATCAGCGTCGTCACCAGCGACCGCACCCAGGACCTCGCCCGCAAAGGCCTCATCGGCGGCGCTTTCTTGAACGGCCAGGCCCTCACCGGCTGGACGATGTATTCCCTCCCCTACGCCTCGGGCATCACCAACTTCTCGCCCTCCGCCGCTCCGCCCACCGGCCCCGCCTTCTACCACGCCACCTTCACCGTGGACCAACTCGGCGGCACTTTCCTCGACCTCAGCAACTGGCACATTGGTGTCGTCTGGGTCAATGGCCACAACCTGGGCCGCTTCTGGGACCGCGGCGGCCTGCGCTCGCTCTTCCTCCCCAGCGCGTGGCTCAAACAGGGCGCGAACGACATCGTCGTCCTCGAACTCCTCGGCGCTCCCAAAACCCCTGAAATCTCCGGCGTCAAAAACATCGTCCAAACCCCCAGCGAACCCTTCGCCGTCAAGCTCGACGCCCCGCCTACTTTTTAATCCGTCGCTTCTTTGCGGTTTGGTGTTTTTTTCATCACCACAAACCGCTAGGCTGTCGGCATGACCCGTTGGCTCCAGCCTCCCGCCTGTGCGCTCCTCCTCGGCGGCGCGTTGTTCGCGTGGACTGCCCGCGCCGCTCCTCCCACCCCTCCGCCCGCAGCCGATTCCACTCCTCCACCCGCGCCCGCCGTCGAGGAAGCCC
The DNA here is from genome assembly GCA_964503425.1 of uncultured Opitutales bacterium. Lineage (GTDB taxonomy): Bacteria > Verrucomicrobiota > Verrucomicrobiia > Opitutales > JABDGR01 > CAZDAQ01. The sequence continues at coordinate 7,115 of CAZDAQ010000101.1, read as the reverse complement.
CCGAACCGGAAGACCCCCCGCCCCCCGCTACTGACGCCATCGCCCGCCGCATCCTCGAAAATTTTATCACCGTCGAAGGCGGTGCCCCGGCCCTCAAGCAAATCGCCCTCATCCAAGCCACCGGCACCGAATACTCCCTCGTCAAAAATGGTGTCCCGCACGATTTCACCTACTGGATCGCCCCGCCGTCCAGCGCCCGGCTCGACACCGTCGAACAGCAAAAATACAGCAAGGTTTTGGAGATCCATCAGGCCATCTCCGGCAATGTCGGCTGGTCCATTGAAACCAGCGCCAAAAATCCCGTCGTCGAGGACGTGCCGCCCGCCCAGCTCCCCGTGCTCACCCAGCTCGCCGCCTTTGTGTATCCGTTTTTGGACTACGACGCCCGCGGCCTCCGCTACAAATACACCGGCCAGGAAAAATTCCGCGGCCTCTCCGCCCTCGTCGTCGAGGCGTGGCCCGCCCAGGGCCCGCCCGCCTTCCTCTATTTCGACAACCAGAACTTTTTGCTCCTCCGCCTCCGCTCCGCGACCCGCATCGGCACCATCCGCACCTGGGCCAACATCTATATCACAAAATATGAAAAAGTCGGAAACTTCTGGTTCCCCGCCATTTGGGAATACGCCCTGAGCGACGCCGTCATCTCCCGCACCGAGGTCAAGGAGGTCCAGTTCCTGCCCAAGGCCGACCCCGCCCTCTTCGCCCGCCCCGCCGAAAAAGAGGGCATTGTCCTCCGCCAGGCCCGTTCACCCGGCTCCGCCACCGCCGCCCCGCCACCCCCGGCCTCGCCCTAACCGGCCCGTCCCATGCGTTTCGTGCCCGGGCAACGCGCCGTTGCGATGAGCGTCGGCGAATTTTCCACCTTCCGCCTCGGCCCCGCCGATGTCGGCGGCGGTCGTTCCGGTGCGTGGCGCGCCGCCGTGGGCTCCGCCTGGCATCAGGCTTTGCGTGACCGCGAGACCAATCCCGCCGCGCGCTTCGAGGTCCCGCTCTCCGGTCGTCTCTGGTGGCGCGGCTGGACCATCGAACTCCAGGGCCGGCTCGACCAAATCGTCCCGCGCGCCGGCCTCACCTGGCTGCGCGAGGTCAAAACCGTCTCCGGCCCGCTCCCGCGCACCGACGACGAACTAACCCGCGAATACCCCGAATACTTTTGCCAGCTCGCCGCCTACCTCCGCCTTGCCCACCTGGATCATGTCTTCGCCTCCGCGCTCCCGCCCGGCGAATTGGCCGCCGAACTCGTGCTCGTGGATTTCTCCACCGGCCTCACCCAGTCCGTCCCGCTCCCCGCCACTGATGTTGACCGCTGGCTCGAACGTCAGCTCGACACTCTGTATCCCTATCTTGAATACCGCTGGAATTCCTGGCAGCGGCTCTCCACCCTCACCGTCCGCTCGCCCTTCGCCGTCCTCCGCCCCGGCCAGGCCGAGGCCCGTGCCGCCCTCGAAAATATCCACGGCCACGCCGGCGTCGTCATCTTCGAGGCGCCTACCGGCTTCGGCAAAACCGGCCTGCTGCTCGAATACGCGCTCTCCCGCCTGCGTCTTGGCCATTGCCGCCGCCTGCTCTACCTTACTGGCAAAGGCACCGGCCAGGCCCCCGTCGTCGCCCAGTTGCGCGCGCTCCTCGGCTCCGAGCCCGAATTGCGTTTCCTCCAGCTTCGCAGCCGCCGCGAGCACGCCATCGCCTCCTCCACCCACACGTGCGACGAACGCGGCAACTGCCGCGACGACCTCGAAGCCCGCTGGCACGCCGCCGCCATTGACCCGCCCGCGCTCTTCGACGACGGCACCCTCACCCTCGAAAAATCCCGCCAACTCGGCGCGCAATCGGGCGTCTGCCCCTACGAAATCACCCGCGCCGCCCTCCCCTACGCCGAGGTCTGGATCTGCGATTACAATTACGTCTTCTCTCCCACCCATCGCAGCGTACTCTTCAACCAGCCGGACTTCGACCCCGCGCTCACTTTGCTCATTCTCGACGAGGCCCACAATCTCCCCGCCCGCGCCGCCGATGCCCGCTCCCACACTTTCACCGCCGACGATGCCTCCTTCACCGCCGACGCCCTGCGCCACGCCCACGCCCGCCCCAACCTCATCCACGCCGCCGAACATCTCGCCGAATTCCTCGACCCGCTTCGCCCCGCCGACAAACTGGACCTCACCACCGCTTACTCCCTCGCCGACCATCTCGAAACCCTCGTCGCCGAACTGCGCGCCGCCCCCGCCCCCGATGATCTGCCCGATTCCGTTCTGGATTTCCTTTGGTCCGGCGCGGATGCCCTCGCCACGCTGCGCGACGGTACGCTCGACCTCCTCCCGTGGGTTCCCGCCAAAGGCACACTGCGCCTCTCCTGTCTCGACGCCGCTCCCGCCATCGCTTCCGCTTTGCGCGAATTCGGCCAGGCCGTCCTCACCTCCGCCACTTTCGGCCCGCGCGAAACCTGCCTCGCTTCCCTCGGCCTTGATGCCGCTGGCACGCATTGGATTTCCGCCACCGCCCCGTGGCGCGAGGGCGCTTACACCGTCGCGGTGGACGCCCGCGTGGACACGCGCCTGCGCTCCCGCGCCCATCACTACGCCACCACCGCCGAGACCATCCGCCTTTTCTCCGCCGGTCAGCCGCGTCCCATCGCCGTCTTTTTTCCATCCTACGATTACGCCGAAGCCGTCCGCGCCTACGTCTCCGCTCTCGACTCCGGCCTCCGCGTCGCCATGCAGCCGCGCGGTGCCGACCTCGCCGCGCAAACCGTGTTCCTCGAGGAATCCCTCCTCACCGCCCATGCCATTTTTCTCGTCCTCGGCGGCAGTTTTGCCGAGGGCATTGACCGCCTCGGCGGCGAGGTCGAGCGCGCCATCGTCGTCAGCCCCGCGCTTCCCGAGCCCGGCGCCGTCAACGAAGCCCGCCGCGCCCGCCTCGTCGATTCTGCTGGACAGCAGAACGGTGCCGACGCCGCCTTCCAGCGCGTTTACCTCGCGCCGGGCCTCCTTAAAATCAGCCAGGCCCTCGGTCGCCTCGTGCGTGCTCCCGGCCAGCGCGCCCGCGTCCTCCTCCATTGCCGCCGTTTCGCCGAACCCGCCACCCAGCAACTCCTCGCTCCCGAATTCCGCTCCTCCCGCATCCTTCGCAATGACTCCCAATTTGCCGAATGGCTCAACCAACTCTGAACCCCCGCATTCGGAAGGTTTTTCCATTTTAAATTTTCCATATCAAAATTTAAATTCACCCCCATGCCGTCCTCCCATCGCGACTTCCTCCCCATCGCGCTCGGCGCCTGCGCGCTCGTCACCGCCTTCGGTGTCCTCAACGACCAGGCCATCGTCGCTCTCGCTCCGCAGCACTTCACTGTTTTTCACCCGCCCTATTTCCCCTTTCACCAACCCTGGCTCATCGCGCTCTGTTTTTCCCTCGTGGCCACGGTCGGCCCCGGCTTCGCCTGGGGCATCGTCCTTTACTGGGCCAGCCATTACGGCCCCGGCCCCATCGTCGGCCCGCGTCCCGTGCTCATCGGTGTCCTCGTCGTCCTTCTCCTCACCGTCATCGCTGCCTGGGGTCTCGGCTGGCGCGTCCACCTTACCGGCGAGCCGCTTTACCCGCAGTTCTTTTACCCCACCGACGACAAAATCCTCTACCTCACCCAAACCGTCCAGCTCACCAACTACCTCGTCGGCCTCCTCGGCGCCTTCACCTGGCTCCTCGCCGTCGCCATTTACCGCAAGGCCAAAGCTTAGAGCTTATCCGTAAATCAGGATTACGTTGAAAACGGAGCGCGATTACCTGCGGGGATGCCGCGACTATCCTCCTGGGAAATCTCCGATGCATTCTGGGCTAAAATCGAGCCTTTGATTCCCGCGCGCCTACAGGCTTTCCCTCCGCGCTTCGCGGGTTAACCCCGATGGGAAAATGCCCTGAAATACCCGATACTGAGGTATGAAAACGCGAGATTCAGTCTTCCCACTCGATTTGACTGCCACTCTGCTTTGGTGCCTCGCGCTGGCCGTCTGCGTTATCGCCTTTGCCACGCTCGCCGCGGGCGCCACCATCACCAAAGGCAACAACACCACCAACCTCAACCTCACCGGCAGTTGGCTCGGTGGCGTTGTCCCCGGCACTTCCGACATCGCCCTCTGGAACAGCACGGTCACCGCCGCCAACACCGTCCTCCTCGGCGGCAATATGTCCCTGCTCGGCCTCAGCATCCAGAACCCCGGTGGCACCGTCACCATCAGCGCCGGCAACACCCTCACCCTCGGCGCCTCCGGCCTGAACATGAGCGCCGCCACCCAAAACCTCCTCCTCGACAATGCCGTCGTGCTCAACGGCTCGCAAACTTGGAGCATTAACACGCAGACGGCCACCGTCGCCGGCGTGATTTCCGGCAACGGCTCGAGCGCCCTCACCAAGTCCGGCAGCGGCACGCTCTCCTTTTCCGCCGCCAACACCTATACCGGCAACACCACCGTCCTTGGCGGCACGCTCCTGCTCAACCTTGCCGGCAATACCACCGGCGTCATCGCCTCCGCCAGCAAGCTCACGGTCGGCGGCGGCAACCTCACCGTCGAGGGTGCCACCAGCGGTAAGTCCAGCCAAACCCTCGCGTCCCTGACTCTCGCCCCCGACACCACCAGCGCCTTGCTGGTCAACAGCAACGGCGGCAGCGGCACCACCCTCACCCTCGGCAATTCTACCACGTTCTGGAACCGCGGCGTCGGCAGCACCGTGAACATTGACCTCGCAACCACCAAATCCTTCCTCACCTCCAACGCCACCCTCACCAACGGCATTCTCGGCTACGCCACCGTCACCGACTCCACCGGCAACACCGGGTTCGCCACCCTCAGCGGCGGCAACATCATCCTCTACACCGGCGGCTCCTCCGGCACGCCCACCAGCACGACCAATTACATCGTTTCCGGCGTCAATTCCTCTTCCAGCGATTACACCGTCAACTCCCTCACCCTCGACACCACCGGCGGCAACGGCTCCGTGGACATGGGTGGCCTGGCCAATAGCGTCACCTTGGTCAGTGGCGCCGTCCTCATGAACGGCACCCACAGCTTCACCCTCGCCAATGGCCAGATCGGTGCCGACAACCAGGAACTCATCCTCCACCAAATGAGCACCGGCACGCTGACCATCAGCGGTAACGTCAGCGGTGGCACCGGCAGCCTCACCAAGGACGGCCCCGGCCAGCTCACCCTCACTGGCGACAACGTCTTCACCGGCACCACCGTCGTCTCCGGTGGCACCCTGCTGGCCGCCGGCGCCGGCTCCAACCAGGCCCTCGGCAAAACCGGCGCCGTCATCATCAACTCCGGTGGCACCCTCATGCTCGGCGCCTCGAACCAAATTAACTCCACCGCCTCCGTCACCCTCAACGGTGGCACTTTCAACTCCAACGGCCTCAGCGAGGGCACCGGCACCGCCGCCGGCCTCGGCACCCTCACCCTTTCCGCCAGCTCCACCATCAAACTCGGCGCGGGCAGCAGCATCATTTCCTTTGCCAACAGCACCGGCAGCGCGTGGGCCACCGGCGCAATCTTGAGCATCGTTGACTGGTCCGGCAACACCAGCGGCGGCGGTACCGACCGCCTCTACTTCGGCGCGTCCGGCAGCGCCGGCCTCACTTCCGGTCAAATCGGCCAAATCCAATTCATCAACCCCGCCGGCCTGGCTGCGGGCACCTATGGCGCCACCCTCCTGGGCACCAACGAACTCGTCCCCGTCTTCATCGTCCCCGTCCCCGAAACCCCCACCACCCTCGCCGGCGGCGCCCTCCTCCTCCTCACCGCCTGCGTCGCCCACCGCCGCCGCCAAGCCAACTCGCCGGTTAAGGTTGAATGTGCGTCTTAGGCGTTTGTGTGTTCAGCCGACGTAGGCGAGTTCATCCTCCTGAAATACGGGGAGGGGTTGCAGCCGAGAAGTCTCTGACCCTGAGTCTGTCGAAGGGCAGGCCAGTGATGCGATTTAAAATATTTGGCATCGCCTGCTATTGGTTGGCGAGAGAGTTGTTACTTTTAGTGCTTTCCTGGCGGGCTCGGCAGCGGCTTTACTCCGATCAGAACGGACTGCACGGGACTGACAGAGGGACGCTTTTTAAGAAAAGCGATCAAACGAAATTCATTATCGCTTCCGCTATAACTCCTCGACTCCGGCTGAACCGAAAACTTGACCTTCCCCTCCTTAGTCTGGATATCCAAGTACTCGGTCGCATCAACCGCATTCACATCATCGCCGGGCGGGAAAGAAATTTCGTGCCAGTCGAAATCGTCTCCTCGGACGCAAAACTCGCGGGTGTCATCCGAAAGCAACGCGGCCTTCTGCAGCTCCGGTCGACTCCGGTATGCCCACTCTAGTTGGTGAATACTCGGCAGCCCCATCTCCAAACTGACGCCCTCTTTGCACATGGCATTGTCGATATAATTGACAATGGCCAAGGTATACAAACGAGTCCAGTCCCCAAACAATTCAGCCGCACCCACCGTAATGCCATGCACTGGCTTTTCCTGATCCTTGGGCTCCAGATGATATAACACATCACCATGATTAAAATCTTCTGTATAATCGATGCCGTGCCCAAACTCCGGCACGATATTATTTGGTGAATAATTTAGCCCCAGTTTTCCCATGGAATTGAGGAAGATAAAATAAGGCCGCGCGAGCACCGGGGTTTGAGATATCCAGAATCCTTCCTTGATCACGACAGTCTTCTTGAAAATGACGTCATGACCACCAAACCAGCCGGTGGCGGGGTAGTATGCCAGGTCGATCTTGACGATCTCCGAAGCATAGGTGCCCGGAGCGATCCAGAGCATTTTTATTCCCAAGGCGGGCAATTCCATGTCCTTGCCCGGCACGAAAGGATTATCCGCACCGCGGCTGCCAAGCGCAAGCGCCGCTGCAAATACCAGTATCGCAGGCAATTTCATTAGTTGATTTTGCAATCGAAGTGGATCTTAACGGGGGTCAGGTCTCCACCTTTGCCATAATTGAGCACTGGCAAAGCGTAATCTCGTCCCAATTTATTCCCCCACCCCGCCCCCGCCAAGCCCGAATCCCGCCCCCCGCCCCGCTACCACCCACCCCATCTCACCCCATCCCGCCACCCACCCGCC
>CAZDAQ010000100.1:0-10710 GCA_964503425.1 uncultured Opitutales bacterium | reverse complement strand
GACAGCACGGTCGTCTCCGACTACGTCCTCTACTACCACTGGGTCGGCCAGCCCGAAAAGGCCCTCAACGAACCCTGTCGCAAACACATTCTCCAGCGCCAGCTTCCCGACGGTGGCTGGCCCCAGTTCCCCGGCGGCCCCGCCGAAATCAACGCCACCGTCAAGGGCTACCACGCCCTCCGCCTCACCGGGCTGCCCAAGGACCACCCCGCGCTTCTGCGCGCGCGCGACGCCGCCCTGCGCCTCGGCGGCATCCCGAAAATCCACACCTTCGGCAAGCTCTACCTCGCCATGTGCGGCCTGTTCCCCTGGAAATTCTGCCCGCTCATCCCCGCGGAGATGATGCTCTTCCCGACCTGGTTCCCGTTCCACCTCTACAAAATGAGTTCGTGGACGCGCAACCTCGTCGTCCCGCTCACCGTCATCAACCACTTCAAACCCGTCCGCATTCTCTCCGCCTGCCCTTCCCTCGACGAGCTTTACCCCTCCGGCTCGCAAGACGGCGACCACTCCCTCCCGCGCTCCAAAAACACCTTCTCCTGGCGCAACTTCTTTCTCCTCTGCGACAAATTTGGCCGCCTCCTCAACCACCTGCCCATGGACCTCTTCCGCCGCCGCGGCCTCGAAGCCGCGCGCGACTGGATGCTCGCCCGCATCGGCCCCGAGTCCGACGGCATGGGCGCCATCTTCCCCGGCCAGCTCAACACCCTCATCGCCCTCGAGCTCCTCGGCCTCAAGGACCACCCGCACTTCGCCAAGGAAGTCGCCGATTTCGACGGCCTCGTCCGCGGCACGCCCGACGACCTCCGCGTCGCCCCGTGCTATTCCCCCGTGTGGGACACCGCCATCATCGCCCAATGTGTCGTCGACTCCGGCGCCGACCCGGCCGACCCCCGCCTCGTCAAAGTCGCCGACTGGCTGCTCGACCGCGAAATCAAAATCAAGGGCGACTGGGCCAACAACGTCTCCTTCCCCCTCGCCACCGGCTGGGCCTTCGAGTTCAACAACGACTTCTACCCCGACGTGGACGACACCTTCCAGGTCGTCCTCGCGCTCCGCGTCCTCCGCGCGACCGACGAGCCCCGTCGCGCCGCCGCGATTGCCCGCGCCATGTCCTGGTGCCGCGCCTTCCAGTGCCGCGAGGGCGGTTACGCCGCGTTCGACCGCGACCTCACCGACCCCTGGCTCGAGCAAATCCCCTTCGCCGACCACAACGCCATCCTCGACCCGCCCTGCTCCGACATCACGGGCCGCGCCCTCGAGACCCTCGCCAAAACCGGCGTGGATCGCGCCGATCCGTCGGTCGCCCGCGCGCTCGCCTTCGTCCGCCGCACGCAGGAACCCGACGGCTCGTGGTTTGGCCGCTGGGGTGTCAACTATATCTACGGCACCTCGCACGTCCTGCGCGGCCTCGCCCTCTCCGGCGAGGACATGACCCAGCCGCACATCCTCCGCGCGCGCGACTGGCTGGAGAAACACCAGCAACCCGACGGCGGCTGGGGCGAAACCATCTGGAGCTATCACGACGACACCACCCGCGGCGGCGGCACGGTCTTCTTTCCCCCCTTTGGCATGCCCGGCGCGCCGAACCTCCCGCAAGACACCGCCGCCCAACCCCACACGAATTCGCCCTATCCCATCACGCACCCCGGCGCCTCCCCCCAACCCATCCCCTTCAACGCCCCCCGCGCCGCTTCTTCCTCCCCGCTCTCCACCTCTTCAACCGCAAACTGCAAACCGGAAACCGTAAACCAAAACCGTCTCTCCGCCGCACCTACCAATTCCGCCAATGTTCCCGGTTCAGCAATCAGCAATCAGCAATCAGCAATTTCCCCCTTCCCCTCCACCGCCTCGCAAACCGCCTGGGCGCTCCTCGGCCTCCTCGCCTGCGGCGACCCCCGCCGCGAATCCGTCGAGCGCGGCATCGCTTACCTCCTCAAAAACCAAAACCCCGACGGCTCCTGGCACTACCCCTGGTTCACCGGCACCGGCTTCCCCCGCATCTTCTATCTGAAGTATACCAGTTACCAATGGGCCTGGCCGTTGCTCGCGCTGACATGGTATCGGAATCTTTTGGAAGGTAAGGGCTTTCCGGAGTAGGGTAGGGAGTTGATGTTTATCGCCACCTACGATAAATTCCGCCCAATGGAAAAGAAATTCCAAGTAGCTCTGCTGGAGCATGCGGATGGCGTGTCCGTAAGTTGCCGCGCGTTGCCTGGCTGCCACTCCCAGGGAGCCACGGTTGACGAAGCCCTCGCCAATATCGGCGACGCCATAAAAGGTTACCTCGAACTTTACGGCGAGCCGCGGCAGCACTGTGCCAATCCATAAATACAGCGCCAAGTCGGACGTTGCCTACCACCCCGCGCCCGACTACCCTTCCCCCCATCATGGACGCCCTCATCCACAAGCTCGACACCAAGCTGCGCCAGTGGAAGCCCGCCACCTCGCGCAAGGTGCGCGCCTATGTTGAGGAAATCATCGAGTCCGCCGACTCTGGCGCGCTTGACCTGATGCGCTCCCGCACCGCCGAACAGGAAGTCCTCAACTCCCTCGATGCACCCGCGTCCCGGTGAAGTCTGGCTGGCGGACCTCGGCTTGGTCGCCAAAACGCGCCCGGTGGTCATTGTTTCCCGTTACGATCCCGATTCGCCGCGCGCACTCGTCATCTATATGCCGCTGACCACGCAGGATCGCGGCAGCGATTACGAAGTCGAAGTCCCCCGCCTGCCATTCCTGCATCAGGCTGGTGTAGCCAACGTTCAGGGAGTCGGCGCAATTCCCATTGCTCGCTTGGACCGCAAGCTCGGCCAGCTTCCCGCGCCCATTATGGCGCAAATTCGCACTGCCTTGGAATTCGCCCTGAACCTTGGTCAGGAGTGACGGCCTTTTCTTGTCCAAACGGTGTGGCACAACCCCCTGCCCACCATATTCCTTACGTCTCGAATAACAGGGCTTCCCTCATTTCCCCAGCCTCTGGGAATAATTCTCCCCCCGCCGCCTTCTGGTATGATAATTGCATCAATCTTTAACAATGTTTTGCTCGCTTCGTCGGCGACGCCACCATTAAACTGCCTTGTCTTAACGCTTAACCTTCGGAGAATTTGCCTATGAAATTCCACGCTGCCCGCCTGTTCCGCCGTTCCGTCCTTCTCGCCACGGGCCTCCTGCTCGCCGCCGCGCTCCCCGCCCACGCGTCAAACTTCACCCTCGATTTCACCGACGATTCGGGCGGCACCGCGGGGGTGGACGCCAGCAATACCTGGGTGGTTTTGACCGGCGGAGCTTGGACTGGAAATCTCGGCATCAGCGGCCCCGCCATCAACGTCTACAACGGCACGAATAACGCGGCTTATTCCATTGCCGCCATTAACGCCGCCGGCGGCTTCAACGTCACCGATATCGCCGCGGGCCGCGCCTACGTCTTCTACGGCAACAATTCCCTGACGAACTTCGAGAATACCACCGCTGTTCAACCCGCCGCCGGCACCAGCGGTATCCGGTATTCCTTTACGGAATGGAACTACAGCGGCAGCGGCTCGGCCACCCCCGACATCAGCGAAATTGATCAGTTCGGCGGCTCGCTCAGGTTGGACGCCTATGCTTACAACGGCACCGGGTATGCCCTCTCCGGTTCCACCTACAACACGCTCGCCACCTCGGGCGATGCGATGCGTGCGCTCCTGTCCAGCACCGGCTTTACCACGACTTCGTCCGCGGTCGTCACTAGCGGCGGCAATATCATCAGCTTCGTCGGTCCCGCCGGCGGCAATTCCTCCATTGAGTCGGCCGCCTATGTACCCAACGCCAACACGAACTTCACCACTTACCTCACCCACCTCAACGCCATCAACAGCAATTCCTGGATTTCCAACAATCTAGCCGGCCAGGAGCACGGGCTGAATAATGTCACCTATAACTCAGGGAACAACACCTACTTCGTCAGCAACACCGAGCATTGGCTGTCCACCTATTCCTTTAACGCCACGGTGGATGCCGGCGGCAACATCATCATGAATGGTTCCGTGACCCTCACGGGCGCGAGCGCCGGCACGAGCGGCAATATCATCGTTTACAACGGCCTGTATATGACTGTGCCCGCCGGCAGCAACCTCACCACCATGATCTACTCCGGAACCGTTACCCTGCCCGGAACGAACAATTCCCCCATTTCCTTCGGCAACACCTCCACTTCCAACATCACGGTCAACGGCGTAGCCAGCGGCAACGCTGCCACTTGGGACGGCCTCAACACCTACGCCAACGCGGGCTACGCGAATATGACGCTCACGGCTGCCCAATTAAGTCAAATTAATGGGAACTTTGGCGCCTATTCCCTCATCGCCCAGCTCGTTTTCGGCGACTACTCGGAGGGCCTCAACACCGGCATCGTCGGCAACACCACCTTTGCCAGCCAGTCCAGCGGCCAATGGTGGTCGAGCCCCACCAACGCTTATGCGAACCTGACCATCGGCAACAGCGGCAATTACAACGCCTTCGGCGCGGTAAATTTCGCCAATTCGGCCAATACGACTTACAACATTTCCACCGGAGCCGTCACGGGCAACGTTGTCGGCGGCGCCATCTACACCGGCCCTTATGACGACCGCTTTAGCAGCAATCTGGTCTACGTTCCCTCCCTCGGTGAGGCGGATGTGGTGCTTCTGCCCGATGGCAACATGTCCACCAGCGACGTCCCTGAGCCCGCAACCGACGCCCTGTTTGGCGCTTGCACCGTAGCCATCGTCGCCGAGTTTTACCGCCGCCGCCGCCACCAATCGCGCCGCGCCCGCCGCCGGAACGCTACTTAGTCATCCCCCGCCGCCGCAAGTTTAGCGCATGTCTGGGCCGTCTCCGCTAGCCAAGTTGCAGCGCCCAGCTTACTTCTTCGCCGCCGTCGCGCTCGCCGCGCCGCCCGCAACCGCTATGGTCGCCTTCGCCGGCGCCGCCAGGCTGTTAACATACACTTCCAAATTCGTGTAACCCGAGGGCGCCAGTTTCATCGCGTCGCTCGGATCGTTCGGGTTCAGCCCGTGCGCCTTTTCCCAAACGTCGGGAATCCCGTCCTTGTCCGTGTCCACCGGCGCCGTCCCGCCCGCAATCGGCCCCTGCCCGCCGACGTCCGCTTCCGAACCGGTATGCGTGACCTTGCCGCTCGAGTCTTTGACGGTTAGCAGCAGTTTCCCCTTTTTGCCCAGTGACGTCAGTTCGCTGATGATCCGCAGGTCCACTTCATCCCGCTGGAGCGAGCAGCCCGCCCCGGCCACCACTTTCGCATACGCGTCCGCCGCGCTGTCCACCGTCACCGGGAAGGCCGGGCTCATCGAGGCCTTCTTCATGAACGTCGGGCCGGGGTAGGGCTTCCCGTCCGGGAAATCCTTTTCTTCCACCGGACGCCCGCTCAGTTTCCCGTCGCAGTCCAGGTCCGCGAGATTGCCTTCCTGAAAGACATGGTCCGTGTCCGTGCATTGCCCAACGAAATGGTCATTCTTCGACTCCGGTCCTTTGATGAAATAGTTGTTGATCAAATCCTGCGTGTGCACCGCCCCGGAGTGCCCGCCGCAAAACCCCGTTTCGCCCCAGTTATAGACCACGTTGTTGATATATTGCGCCGTGGCCTTGAGCTTCGGGTTGCGGCTGTTGTTGTTCATCCACAGGTTGTGGCTCATGGTGATGTTCGTGGCGGTGTCCGTCAGCGAGCCGAACTGCTGCGGGTCAATCCCCTCGGCCACGAGGCAGTACTGCACGGTGACGTTGTTCGCGCCCGTGGTGATGCCGAGGTTGTCCCACCGTCCCCACATGATCGTGCAGTGGTCCACGATGTTGTCGTGACTGTCGTCGCCCATGCTCAAGGCCTTCTTCCCCCGGTCCCCGCCGATGCCCTGCCGAAACCGCAGGTAACGGATAATGGTGTTGCCCTCTTTCGAGAGTGATACGCCTTCCCCATAAAGACCAATGCCCTCGCCCGGCGCCGTCTGTCCCGCCACAGTCAGGTTGCTGCTTAGCGAAACGTTCGACTTCACCCGGATCAATCCGCCCACGTCGAACACCACGATCCGGTTCGGCTCGCTCACGGCGTCCCGGAATGAGCCCGGCCCGGCGTCATTGAGGTTCGTCACGTGATAAACCGTCCCGGTGCGCCCGCCCGTCGCATGCGCGCCAAAACCCTCCGCGCCGGGAAACGCCGGCAGGCCCGCGCTCGTCGGCGCGCCGTCTTCCGCGTGCATCACCAGCGCCGCCAGCGTCAAACCGCCGGCCAGGGCCGTCACGCGCATCCGCAGCGGGGGAAAATTCATGGGGTGGGGTGGTTCATCCAATCCTAACGCGCTCCTTGGCTCAAGGCCATTTCACGAGCCCGGCTTCAACTCGTCGTCGGCGGCATGGTAAAGCTGGCGGGAACCGCCAGGTTTTCGGCGTGCTGCCACAACCAGTATCCCGCGAGCAGCAGCAGCAGCCCCACAATCCACATCGCTCCCGCCTTCCGCGACTCCTGCGGATACATGACGATGAAAAGCGCACACACAAATGGCAGCACCAGGCACACGAAAAACCACACGGGATCGGTGTGATACGCCACTATCCACAGCCACAGTTGTCCCGACACGGCCAGCACCGCGCCGAAAAAAAACATCAAAATAATCACCGCCTCCATGATGCCCGCATTAGATCGCCGCCCGCGTTACTGTGCCTCGACTTCCAGCTCGCCCAAAAACGGCTCCCATGTCTCCGTCCGCTCGTCCGCCGTCACGGAATACGCAAAGGGCCGCCATTTCGGCTTCGCCGGTTTCTTCAGCAGGTGCATCCCCGCCTGGTGCGGCAGCCGGTTCGCTTTGCGCGAATTGCACCGCAGGCACGAGGTCACCACGTTTTCCCACGAGGTCCGCCCGCCGTGCATCCGCGGGATCACATGGTCCAAATTCAATTCCTTCGCCGGGTGCTCCTTGCCGCAATACTGGCAGCAATAGTCGTCGCGCTCGAACAGGTTTTGCCGGTTGAATTTCACTTCCTTTGCCGGCACGCGGTCGTAGTGCCGCAGCAAAATCACCGCCGGCAGCCGCAGCCGCAGCCGGATGGTGTGGATGCAGTCGCGGTCGTCCGTGGGCGGATGGGCGATCGAATACCCGATCCATTCCTCCGCCGGCAGCACTTCCAGCCCGTCCGGCATTTTGTGCACCACCTGCGCGTGGTCCATCATCAGCAGGCTGAACGCCCGTTTCACGCCGATGATGTTCACCGCCTGCCACAGGCGGTTCAACACCAACACTCGCTGATTCAGCCGCTCACTCATACGGGAAAAGCATTTATAGCGGCACCCCGGCCCCTGTCAATCCTCGCGGCGCCAATCGCGGTTGACGCTCCGGGCCGCCCGCGCTCATGCTGGGCGCGCGCATGAAGGCGTCCCCGCCAGCCCCCGCGGTCTCCGCAGCCGACCCGGCCCGGCTCCCGCCCGTCGTCCTTGTCCACGGCATTTTCCGCAGCCAGCGCGACATGCGCCGCCTGCGTAAGATCTTTGAAGCCGCTGGCCGCCGCACGCTTGCGCCGAGCCTGAAGCCGTGCGACGGCTCCGCCCCGCTCCACGAGCTCGCCGCCCAGCTCGCCGCCTTCGTCGCGGACAACCTCGCGCCCGGCGAGCAGTGCGACCTCGTCGGCCACAGCATGGGCGCGCTCGTGGCGCGCGCCTACATCCAGCGGCACGCTGGCCGCGAGCGCACGCGCCGCTTCGTCACCCTGGCCGCGCCGCATCACGGCTCGCTGCTCGCCTGGTGCTGGCCGGGTCGCGGTGCGCGCGACATGCGCCCGGGCAGCCCCTTCTTGCGCGATCTCGCGAGCGATGCCCACAGTCTCGACGGCGTGCTCGTCGCCTCCGTGTGGACACCCTTCGATGTCATCATTCTGCCCGCGCGCAGTTCCGAATTGCCTGTGGGCCGCAACCTCCGCTGGCCGCTGCCGCACCACCGTTCCTTCATCACCAGCCGCCGTTTCGCCAGTTCCTTGGTGCAGTTGCTCGGTGACGAGCCTCTGCCCAAAACCAAAATTTAAACCCGGCGGTCTTTTACGTTTTCCTCCGCTGCCGCGCCGCCTCGAACAGCACCAGCGCCGCCGCCGCCGCCACATTCAGCGAATCCGCTCCGCCGCCCATGGGTATGCGCGCCTTCACGTCCGCCGTTTCCAGCCAGAACGCCGTCAGCCCGTCCTTCTCTCCGCCCACCGCCACCGCCGTCGGCCCGCGGTAATCCACATCCCAATAAGTCTTGTCCGTATCCGGGGTCGTCGCCACCACCGCGATTTTCTTCTCCCGCAAAAACTTCCGTGCGGCCCGCGCCTCCGCCACCGCCACCGGCAGGGTGAACAATGTCCCCTGCGAGTTCCGCACCACCCGCGGGTTGAATAAATCCGTCGCCGGGTCGCACACAATCACCGCGTCCACTCCCGCGGCGTCCGCCGAGCGCAGCAGCGCGCCGAGGTTGCCGGGCTTTTCCACTCGCTCCACCACCAGCACGAGCGGCGTCGCCGTCAGCGCCAGATCCGCCAGCGCCACCTGCCACGACCGCGCCACCGCGATCAACCCGTCCGGCCCTTCGCGCAGCGACGCCTTCTCGAAGGCCGAGGGCGCCAGCCGGCACAGCGGCATCCCCGCCATCGCCGCCCGCTCCAGCAGGGCCTCGCCCTGGCCGGGGCGAAAGTGTTCCGGGCAGAAATAAATCTCCTCCACCGTCCCTTTCCGCGCCAGCGCCCGCTCCAGTTCGCGGTGCCCTTCGACCAGGAACCGCCCCTGCGCCTCGCGGTGGGCGCGGTCGTTCAGCTTCGCCAGGTTTTGCACCCGCGGGTTCTGCCGGCTCTGGATGTGCTCGTGGGCCACGTTTGTTCGGCGGTTATTTCGGAATCAAAATCCATTTAACCACAGATTCCTCGGATTACACGGATATAAAATTTGTGCCTTTTGCCTTTTTAATTTTTAATTTTGCCTTTCCATCCCATGCCCGCCCCGCCCAAGTTCAACGACAAGCCTTTCGCCTACCACCACGAGCTCACGCTCGAGATCGAGACGCTCACCAACCTCGGCGTTGGCCTGGGCCGGGTGGACGGCTGGGTCGTCATGGTTGCCTACGCGCTCCCCGGCGAGTCCGTCCGCGCCCGCGTCTTCCGCAACCACGCGAACTATTCCGAGGCCGACCTCGTCGAGGTCCTCCGCCCGTCGCCCGCCCGCCGCGCGCCCATTTGCCCGCTCTTTGGCGAGTGCGGCGGCTGCCAGTATCAGCATCTCGAATACCCCGCGCAGCTCGAGTGGAAGGCCCGCCAGGTCCGCGAGGTCTTCGCCCGCCTCGGCGGCCTGCCCGGGGCCGACGTCCGCCCCGCGCGCCCTTCGCCGCGCGAGTTCCATTACCGCTCCAAAATCACCCCGCACTACGAGCCCGTCCGGCGCGACGGCTCCTTCCCCATCGGCTTCCTCCGCGCGGGCCGCCGCCAGATAGTGGACGTGCCGCAGTGCCCCATCGCCACCGAGGCCGTCAACGCCGCGCTGCCCGCCGTCCGCGCCGCGCTCGCCGCCCGCGCCCCCGCCCTCAAGCGCGGGGGCACGCTCCTCCTGCGCGAAACGGCCGAAGGCGTCGTCACCGATGCCCGCAACCTCGTCTCCGCGTCCATCAGCGGCACCACCTTCCAGTTCCAGGCGGGCGACTTTTTCCAGAACAATCCGTTCATCCTCCCCGAGCTGGTGGACTACGTCCTCGCCGAGGCTGCTGCCGCCGGCGCGCAATTCCTGCTCGATGTTTACTGCGGCGCGGGCGTCTTCGCCCTCTGCGGGCGGCAGCGCTTCGCCCAGTGCCTCGGGGTCGAGGTCAATGCCGACGCCGTGCTGCGCGCCATCAAAAACGCCGCGCTCAACAACGCCGCCAACTGTGAGTTCCGCACCGGCGATGCCGAGACGATCTTCGCCAACGTCAAATTCCCCGCCGCGGAAACCGCCGTCATCCTCGACCCGCCCCGCGCCGGCTGCGGCGAACCCTTCCTCCGCCAGCTTATCGCCTACGCGCCGGCCCGCGTCGTCTATGTCTCCTGCGACCCCGCCACCCAGGCCCGCGACTTAAAAATCCTCACCACCTCCGGCTACCGCCTCCTCCACGCCCAGCCGTTTGATTTGTTTCCGCAGACGCGGCATATTGAAAATGTGGCAACGCTGGAGCGGGCCTGAAACGGGGTTGCGTCGCCGGAAAGGAAGCGTCATATTGATAGTTATGCTAAGCATTCTTGAAGTGCCCACCGTGCGCCGGCAGGTAGCCCCCATCAGCGTGGAGACTTACCATGCTTTGGGTGAACAGGGCTTGGTTGAGCAGAGCACCGAGTTGCTTCGCGGCGTCATCCTCGAAAAAATGAGCAAATCACCCCTGCACGAATACCTCGCAAACCTGCTTTTTGAGCTGGTCCGCGCCGCGGTGGGCTCCCGGCTCGTCGTCCGCAAGGAGGGTCCGCTCACCCTCGCCGATTCCGAACCCGAGCCCGACATCGCCGTTGTCACCGGCGCGCCCGAAGATTACCGCCGCGCGCACCCGCGCACCGCTTTGCTCGTAATTGAAGTTGCTGTTTCCACCGTGGAAGTGGATCGTGAAAAAGCCAGCGTCTATGCCGAAGCCGGCGTCGCCGAATACTGGCTCGTGCTTGCGGACTCCGCCACCATCGAAGTTTTTACCCAGCCCGAAGCCGCCGCCTACC
>CAZDAQ010000099.1:0-10776 GCA_964503425.1 uncultured Opitutales bacterium | reverse complement strand
ATGCTCCTCACTCCCGAACTCCGCCAGCAGCTCGAAGAACTCCACCGCCGCGCCGGTTACTTGTGGAGGTTTCTTTGACGTCGAGACCAAGCAGCGCACCGCCGCCGCCCTCGAAGTCCGCATGGCCGAAAACGGCTTCTGGGACCGCCCTGACGAAGCCCGCAAAGTCCTCGCCGAAGCCCATCAGTTGAAGAAAATCACCGCCCCCGTCGTCGCCTTCCGCAAGCGGCTCGACGACCTCCAGGCGATGGCCGACCTCATCGCCGAGGGCTCGGAAACCGAAGTCGCCGAATACGCCGCCGAGTCCGCCACCACCGCCGCCGCGATGCTCAAGGATCTCGACCGCCTCGAGATCGAGTCCTTCCTCACCGGCCCGCACGACGCCTCCAACGCCATCGTCACCGTCCACGCCGGCGCCGGCGGCACCGAGTCCTGCGACTGGGCCGACATGCTCCTGCGCATGTATACCCGCTGGGCCGAGCGCCGCGGCTACGCCGTCGAGGTCGAGGACATCAACGCCGGCGACGAAGCCGGCGTCTCCCGCGCCACCTTCCGCATCATCGGCCCCAACGCCTACGGCTACGCCAAGGCCGAGCGCGGCGTCCACCGCCTCGTCCGCATCTCCCCGTTCGACGCCAACAGCCGCCGCCACACGTCCTTCGCCTCCGTGGATGTCATCGCCGAACTCGATGACGACGCCGACATCACCCTGAACGACGCCGACCTCCGCATTGACACCTTCCGCTCCAGCGGCAAGGGCGGCCAGCACGTCAACAAAACCGAATCGGCCATCCGCATCACCCACATCCCCTCCAACCTCGTCGTCACCTGCCAGACCGAGCGCTCCCAGCACAAAAACAAGGAACGCGCCATGAAGACCCTCAAGTCCCGCCTCTACGAAAAAACCCAGGACGAAAAACGCGCCGAGATGGAACGCTTCTACGGCGAAAAAGGCGACATCGGCTGGGGCAACCAGATCCGCAGCTACGTCTTCCAGCCCTACCAAATCGTCAAGGACCTCCGCACCGGCTACGAAACCGGCAACGTCCAGGCCGTCATGGACGGCGACCTCGACGGCTTCATCAACGCCTGGCTCCGCGCCGGCTGTCCCCTCAAACGTAATAAAGACGTCAAGATGGAGGAGTAGATCCACCCGCACAGACAATTGAATAATGTGATTGGCAGATCACGCTTATAACACATTTAATAAGTCAAATGATAATTTTTAGAATTCTCATAAATGCTGTCGGACCGCCCCTTTTTGGTGCAGTTATATTTATTTTATTGAATCAAGAGCTTTACTCAGACCCATCTGGATCAGCCCTAATCAAACCTCCGGGCCCCCTAATTTTTACTATAATTGGCGCCGCAATCGGCATCATCCCAAGCACAATTTACATGTGTATCATGGAAAGTTTGTACGTTTCAAAATACAGCACCCATACCGGAAAAATAAACATTATTTCTGCATTACTTGGATTTCTTTTCGGCGCAGGCTTTTGCTTATTTTCAGAATACTATACAGGTGATTTTACCATATTCACTGCACACCCGCAACGCGTGATTGGCACGATTGCAATTTGCTCAGTCGCTACTTTTTTAAGCAACATAATCGCTACATTTTTCCTTCCTTCCGGTACTATGCCTCCTGGCACTCCTTCCAAAAGCTGATATTCTCAATGACAACACCGGCTCTTTCGCGTACCCGCGACCGCCTCGTCGCCCTCTTTCTCTTCATTCTCGGGCTCGCCACGATTGCCGTTTACATTGCGGTGCTCCGCCAACGTGTCTCGATTGGGTTCCTTGGCCTGCTCATTCTCGCTGAAATCTCCACGCTCGTCATCGTTTACTTTATCGTTACCCGCCGGTGGCGCCAGCGCCGCCCCTAACTCCGACGCCCATCTTTTCCTCTTGGCGTGCCGATTCTGTAAATTTCTCCGTCCATTCCGTCAATTCTGTCTAAAACCTCCGCTCTCTTCTTTTCCCTCCGCTCCCCATCCCCGCGCTTGCGAAACTGCCTGTTTGCGCCTAAAGTTCGCGTTCGTTCCATGCCGCCGCTCGACTTCGCCTCCCTGCGCGACACCTTCGCGCGCCAGCCGCTTTTCCAGGACAAAACCTGGCGCCTCTCCCCCGCGCCCTGGCCCATCTCCCCCGCGCAGGCCGCCGAGCTCGACCGCATTGGCGAGGGTTGCCTCGCCTTCCTCAAGGCCCTCGAGCTTCTCTACACCCGCTCCTGGCAGGGTAAAAATCTCCTCCGCAACCGCGAGCTCACCGCCCCGTGGGTGGCAGGCTACCTCGACCGCGGCAAGCCCCAGCGCCTCATTGACCACCAGCGCCACCCCATCAACAAAAACAAATTCCCCGTCGTCCTCCGCCCCGACCTCCTCCTCACCGACGAGGGTTTCGCCCTCACCGAGATTGACGCCGTCCCCGGCGGCCTCGGCCTCACCGCCTTCCTCAACCGTCTCTACGACCGCGACGGCGCCCAGGTCATCGGCGCGAACGACCGCCTGCTCGAGGAATTTTACGCCACTCTCGCCGCCCTCGCCCCGCAAAAGCCTTCGCCCCTCATCGCCATCGTCGTCAGCGACGAGGCCGCCACCTACCTCCCCGAGTTCACCTGGATCGCCGCCCGCCTGCGCGAGCAGGGCAAGCGCGTCCATGTCCTCCATCCCACCGAAATCATGCCGCTCGGCCACACCCTCTGCGCCCCGGTGGACGGCGACCCCGAGCAGATTGATGTCCTCTACCGCTTCTTCGAACTCTTCGACCTCGCCAACGTCCGCACCGCCGAGTTCATCCTCGCCGCCGCCGAGGCCGGCGATGTCGTCGTCACCCCGCCCATGCGCGTTTTTCAGGAGGAAAAGCTCAACCTCGCGCTCCTCCACCACCCCATCCTTGAGGACTACTGGCGCGAAAATCTCCCGCGCGGCCTCTGGCCCGTGATGAAAAAACTCGTCCCGCGCTCCTGGGTGGTGGACCCCGTCGAGCTCCCGCCCAACGGCGTGCTCGACGCCCCGTGGGTCGCCGGCAAACCCATCCGCCAGTGGGCGCAGCTCGCCGAGGCCTCGCAAAAGGAGCGCAACCTCATCCTCAAAGTCAGCGGCTTTCACGAAACCGCCTGGGGCGCCCGCTCCGTCGTCCTCGGCAGCGATGTCCCGCGCGACCAGTGGCTCGCCGCCCTCCGCCGCGCCGAGGAAATGGCGCCGCGCTCCCTCCACATCCTCCAGGACTACCGCAAACCCATGCGCCTCAAACACCCGGTCTTCGACCCCGCCGGCCAGCTTTACGACATGGAGGGCCGCCTGCGCCTCTGCCCGTTCTATTTCGTGCGCGAGGACAAGGCCCGCGTCGGCGGCGCGCTCGCCACCTTCTGCCCCGCCGACAAAAAAATCATCCACGGCATGAAGGACGCCGCCCTCCTCCCCTCCGCCATCGTCGAGCCCGCCCCCGCTACCGACCCCGCCTTGCAGGCAACCGCCACCACTTGAACCGCTCGGCAAATTTAGTTCTTCAACACTTCCAGCTTCTCCCATTTCTCTTGGTGCTCCGCCGCGATGGCTACCAGTTCCCCCCGGTTCGCCGCCCGCTCAATCGCCCCGCGCAGCATCGCGCCGTCCGGCATTCCCTTCGCCAGGCTCTTCAACGCCGCGCGCATCCCGCCGATATTCCCCGTCTCCGGGCTTTTCCCTTCCACCGCCAGCCGCTCATCGAGATAGCGCATAATCGCGCCCCATCGCTCCGCCAGTGTCGGCCCCGGGATTTTTTTTTCGCCCGCCAGCGCCGCCTTGATCTCCCGGAAAATCCACGGATACCCCAGCGCCGCCCTCCCAATCATCAGTCCCGCCACTTTCGTTTCCCGCCGTAGTTTCACCGCCAGTTCCGGCGTGTCCACGCTCCCGTTCCCCACCACCGGCAAATTCACCGCCTCCGCCACCGCGGCAATCACCTCCCAGTCCGCCCCTCCCCGGTAGCCCTGCTCCTTCGTGCGCCCGTGTACTGCCAGCGCGCGCATCCCCGCGTCCTCCAGCCGCCGCGCCGCCTCCAGCGCCACGATGGACTGCGCGTCCCACCCCAGCCGGAACTTCGCCGTCACCGGCGTCTCCGGCACCGCCTCCGCCACCGCCCGCGCGATTCGCTCCAGCATCGGCAAATCCCGCAGCAGTGACGACCCCGCGTGCCGGCACGTCACCTTGTCCGCCGGGCAGCCGAAATTCAAATCCACGAAATCGGGCCGCAGCCGCTCCACCACCAGCTTCGCCGCCGCCGCCATCAGCTCCGGGTCGCTGCCAAATAGCTGCACCCCCAGTGGCCGCTCCATCGCGCTGAAATGCAAATCCCGCCACACGCCTTCGTGCCCGCGCAGCAGGCTTTCCGCGTGTGCAAACTCCGTCACTAGCACGTCCGCGCCGTGCTCCTTGCACAACCGCCGGAACGGCCCGTCCGTGAACCCCGCCATCGGCGCGAGATACAACGGGCAGCGTCCCGCCCCAAACCACGGCAGCGTGGGCGGCGCAATCTCGGCGATGGCGTTCTCCATCATGATAGTTTCTCCGCCCGGTCGGTGATCCCCGCCAGCGCCCCCGCAAACGCCGCCACGTCCGCCGCCAGCGCGCGCACCCGCCGCCGCACGTCCCCGTCGCTCTCCAGTTGCTCGTCCGCAAAGTCCCGGTCCGTCGCATACACAAACCGCGGCACCACCACGCACCGGAAGTCCAGCATCAGGCTGTTCGCAAACGACATCACGCTCATGTAGCTGTTCGCCCCGCCCGCCGCGCACAAAAACCCCACCACCTTCCCCGTCCACGCCTGCCCCGTCAGCTCAATCAAATTCTTCGCCGCCGCGTTGATGTCATAGTTATAGACTGGCACCGCCAGGATGATCCCCTGCGCCGCGTGGATCTTCTCCGTCAGCTCCCCCACCGCCGGGTGTTCGTAGCTCGCGTCCCCGTCGCACACCGGCAGCCCCAGCGGCGCCAGCGCGATCAACTCCGCCGCGTGCCCCGCCGCCAGCAAATCCGCCAGCGCCAGTTGCGCCAGTTGGGCGCCCCGGCTCGACGGATTCAACGAACAACTGAAAACCAGTAGGCTCATGCACTTTTGTTGTGCCGCCCATCATCGCCAACCCGCCGTGCAAAACAACGGCAAAAAACAAACCCCGGCCGCGCATGGCGGCCGGGGTTTGAAAAACCAACGCTCGATTTGCTTCCTAGCCTAGCTCGAGAGCGTCGGATTGGTCGGCACAGGCGTTGCCTTGTTGGGCGCGGTCGTGGTGCCGTTGTTCGTCGGCGGCGCATTGCCGGCTGCGGCCGTCGGCGGCGTCACGGGCTGATCACCGTTTGCCACGCGTACTTCGTTGATCGCCTGATACAAATTGTTGATCACGGCCTGCGCGTCGGTGCCCGTGTAAGTCGTGCCCGCAACCGAGATGGACGTCACGTTCCCCGTAGCGGCATCGGTCTGAATATTGACGATCACCTGGCCGCCCGCGGCTATGTTCACCGTGCCGCCCTGCAGATTTGACGGAATATTTCTTATCTGCGCTACCGTAAAGTCAACCTGGCCTTCGGAGCAGCCCACGGTCACCGAGGTCGGCAAGCCCGTCACCGGATCGGTGTTGACCGTGAAGGTCGGAATCGTGCCGCGAATACCGGCTGAACCTGCCGGAGTGTCCACCACGAATTTCGAGCCTCCGTCAATGTTCAGGTTCTTCACCTGGCCCGCGAGCGTGCCCTTGGTGATGCTCATGTTGGTCGTGGACTTGCTCGGGTCCTTGCTCAGGCGCAGAAACGTGTTCTGTCCCCCCTGCTCGTCAAACGCCGCCTGGTCATAGCGGCTCACTTGCACGTTCGAGTTGGCCTTGATCTGCATGGCCGAGCCGTTCGAAAACACCAGCAGGACGATGCCGTCCGCGCCGGTCTTGATGGTGCTGCCGACGGCGATGGTGTCACCGCGCGACAGGGGAGTGTCCTTGCCGTTTTTGTCAGTCAACTGAACGGCTCCGGTCACGATGAATGCTTTGATCTGGCCGACCGTTGACGTATTTTGTGCCTGGGCGAACCCCGTGCACGCGAATACGGCCAACGCGGCCATAACGAACAGTTTAAAGGATTTCATGGTATTGTGAAGTAGCTTTAATAATAATGGCTGAAGGTTTCTGCCTTCATTCCCACATTGGTATCATCCCAACGCCCCCGTAGCAAGTGTATTTTCGGCCCCATTACCCCCCTTTTTTACCCCATGCCATCCACCGTTTTCCGGGGGGCATTTTCCACCCCTCCCGCCGCCCGTCAACTGCTTTCCCCCACACCACGGATTTTCGCCTTCGCTTTTCCCCGCGAACCTCCTATGTAACCACCCACGGCTCGGCTCCGCCGTAATGCTTCTCCTTTCCTTCCGCCCGGCCTCCGCCGCCCGCTTCCACGCTAAAATCCTTACTATCATACCGTTATGCCATCCCTGAAATCGAACTCCAACCTTGTCCTCGGCATTGACATCGGTGGCACCGGCATCAAAGGCGGCATCGTGGACCTCGCCAAGGGCGAGCTCGTCGGCGAGCGCGTCCGTCTCGAGACCCCCCACCCCTCCACCCCCGCCGCCGTCGGCGATGTCCTCTCCGCCATCGCCAAGCACTTCGAGTGGCACGGCCTCATCGGCACCGGCTTCCCCGGCGTCGTCCAGCACGAGCGCATCATGACCGCCACCAACCTCGACGAATCCCTCATCGGCCTCGACCTCGCCCACCTCCTCCACGAACGCACCGGCTGCCGCGCCCACGTCGTCAACGACGCCGACGCCGCCGGCCTCGGCGAAGTCACCTACGGCGTCGGCAAGGGCCGCGACGGCGTGGTTCTCCTCGTCACCGTCGGCACCGGCCTCGGCAGTGCCCTCTTTTACAACGGGGTCCTCGTCCCCAACTCCGAACTCGGCCACCTCAAAATGAAGGACAAGGACTCCGGCAAAGTCCGCATTGCCGAAAAACTCGCCTCCGACACCGCCCGCCAGCGCGACGACCTTTCCTGGAAAGCCTGGGCCAAGCGCTTTGACCGCTACCTCAAATACCTCCACCAACTCTTCTGGCCCGAACTCATCATCATCGGCGGCGGCGTCACCAAAAAGGGCGACAAATTCATGCCCCTCCTCACCGTCCCCTGCGCCACCGCCCTCGCCTCCCTCGGCAACAATGCCGGCATCGTCGGCGCCGCCGCCGCCGCCAAAATCCATCTGAGCCGCAAATAATCCGCCGGCTCAAAACCTACGGCCCCGGCGCCTCCGTCCCCATTGGCCAAAACCGCGCGAACTCCGCCTCCATCTGCGCGACGATGTCCCGCTGCCGCGTCAAAATCCCCAGCTCCCGGTTCTTGTTCAGCGATGTCGCCGTGTAATTGACCGAGCCGAGATACACCACCTCGCCGTCCACCATCGTCGCTTTCGCATGCTCATACGGCGGATCCAGAAAGCGCGCCTGTCCCCCCGCCTGCACCAGCCGGTTGGCTGACGTCACGTTCCGCGGCATGTTTGGCGCCAGCAGCGCCTTCACCTCCACGCCCCGCTGCGCCGCCGCCACCGCCGCCCGCACCACTTCCGCGTCGAAAAACTCCTGCGCGTAAATATGCACGCTCCGCTTCGCCTGTTGGATCTCGTCCACCAGTTTCTCCCGCGCATTCACCGGGCTCACCACCAAATCGGATGTCGCCAGCGCCGGCAAATCCCCCTGCACCCAGTCCGTGTTGAAAATCTTCTCGACCTGCGCGATGTCCGCCGGGTCGCGGTCCACCACCCCGAAGTTCAGGCTCAAGCTGTAGGCCACCGGATCCACGGTGTAATTGAAATACGCGTCCATTCCCAAAACCGCCGGCCACACCGTCATCCCCGCCGCCTCGTCGTCCGCCAGCGCCACCTTTTTTTCCAGCCCGAACCACCCCGTGTTCATCACCGCCCTTCCCGGCTCCGCGACAAAGTCCCCCGCCCCTGGCTGCGTGCAAATCACCCAGTTTGCCGGGCCAAACTTTCCCATGTAGCCCGGCTCCAGATTCAGCGTCATGATCAACACCTTCTGTGTCGGCTCGCCCGCGTCCACGATGATCGTCTTGATGTGTGTGTAGGTGAATGCCGGGTTCGCGTCGTGCACCTGCGCTCCCGCCATTTGCAACACCTCGCCCGCCACCACGTTCTTGGTCGTTGTCGCGTCCGGAAAATTCCGGTTGAGAATCACCCGCACGGTCTTGCCCGCCAGTTGTTGCCGGCACAACGCCGCTAGCAAATCCGCATCCGCTAACTCGTAAACCTCCACCTCCACCGACTTCCGCGCCCCGTTCACCGCCGTCAACACCGGCTGGTCTCCGTCGCGGGGGGTTTCAAACAGCACCAGCGGCGGCTTCGCGTTCGCCGTCCCCTCCGCCGCCCGCAATCCATCCCCGCCCACCGCCAGGGCCATCAGCAAGCCTAGCCACTTCGCGCATTTCCCAATCGAAAAATCCATGAAACCGCTGATTCTCGGTACGAACCGTGCACAATTCAACCCGCTTATCCGCCAAACCGTGTCGTTTGCGTTAATTTCTCATGGATTTTTCGCGGCATCGCCCGCACCCGCCGCCGGAAACGCCAAGTCCACCCACACCATCCGGTGGTCGCTCGCCGCGTCGCTCGCGGGAATGTCCACCACCCGCCCCGTCCCTTTCTGCCAATCGGCCAGTGCTGCCGACAGCAGCACAAAATCTATCCGCTCATACGTGTCCGCCCGCGTGTAGGTGAAGGTCCACGTCTGCCCGCGCGCATCCGCCGCCGGCGCGATCCGCAGTAGCGGCTTCCCGTCCAGTTCCAAAAACCGCTTCAGCGTCGCCGAATCCCGCGTGTCGTTAAAGTCGCCGACTACCGCCACGCGCGCCCCCGCCGTCAGCGGTTGCTGCTTCCGCACCAAATCCCGCATCGCCTGCGCCTCGCCCTCGCGGTGGTTGGCACTCAGCGGGTCGGTCGCGCCGTCACCGGCCTCCGGCAGCTTGCTCTTTAAGTGCAGCACATACAACGCCCACGGCTGCCCCGCAGTCACAAAATCCACCTCCAGCAAACCGCGCTTCGCCATTTCCGTCGTCGAACCAAGCTTGTAAGTCACGTTTTCATAAGTATGCACCTGCGCAAAGGGCAGCCGCGACAACACCGCCACATGCCGGTCCGGATCCGGCCCGTTCACCAGCGCACTATAAGGATACACCAGCCCTTCCGTCCCCAAATCGCGTTGCAACTCCCCCAGTTCCTTCGCGTCGCCCATCTCTTCCATCGCCAGCACATCCGGTTGCGCCTGCCTGATCACCGCCCGCAGCGCCGTCTTCTCCGCCTCCGGCTTTGGCCAGTCCTTCAAATATTGCCCGTCCACCAGCCGGCCGGTTGAAACATAATTCCGCACGTTATACGTCGCCAGGCGGATCGTGACCGGCCCCGCCGCCTCCGGCGCACGGGGCGTGTTCGCCTCCGCCCCGCTGGTCAAGATCACGCCCAAAAGCGCGAACATCGCGCCCGCCCGCGCCCGCCATCCGCGAACGTGGTGCCTCATTTTCATGCGGCCACCGGCCCCCGCAGCGCCGCCTCGCGCTCCAGCAATGTCGGGTGCGAGTAATGGAAAAACGAATACGTCGGGTGCGGCGTCAGGTTGCTCAAATTTTTTTCATGCAATTTTCTCAACGCATTGATCATCGGGCGCGCGTCGTTCAGCGCCGCCCGCGCAAACGCATCCGCCTCATACTCGTGCCGCCGCGACCAGTAATTCATCAGCGGATGCAGCCAGAACGTCCCCAAGTCCGCCACCATCGAAAACACCAGCAGCGCCGCCGGCATCCCCAGCGCCGGATCAAACCGAAAACCCGTGTAAAACCACGCCTGCCCGGCCAGCCACCCCAGCAGCGCGAAACCCGCCAGCGTCATCAGGGCCGACACCCCCAGCATCTTCGGCACATGTCCCCGCCGGTAATGCCCAATCTCATGCGCCAGCACCGCCTCCAGCTCTGGCGGCGTCATCTGCGCGATCAGCGTGTCAAACAACACAATCCGCCGAAACCGCCCGAACCCCGTGAAAAACGCATTCGAGTGCCCCGACCGCTTGCTCCCGTCAATCACCTCAATCGTCGCGCACCTGAACCCCGCCCGCTTCGCCAGCCCCAGTAGCCGCTCGCGCAACTCTCCTTCCGGCAGCGGCGTCAGCTTGTTGAACAGCGGCAAAATCCACCGCGGCGCGACCACCATCATCACCAGTTGAAAAATCATCAGCGCCGCCCACGCCCACAACCACCACCAGCGCGGCTGCCACTGGAAAAACCCGACCACCAGGCACAGCAGCGGATACCCCAGCACCAGCCCCAGCGCCAATCCCTTCAACTTGTCCGTCACCCACACTTTGGGCGTGGAATTATTGAACCCAAACCGCTCCTCCAAATGAAACTGCCCCCACCAGTCCCACGGCATTCCCGGCACCGACATGATGATCCCCACCACGCACAACGCCCCCGCCTGCCCCCACAGCGACATTCCCAGCCCCTTCGCCAGCGCACTATATAAGAGAGGCAGCAACCCCAGCCCCAGCCAGGCAAACTGCCACCCCGCCTCATACACCGTCTGCGCCTGCCCAAAACTGTCCTTCGCCAGCGTGTAATCCACCGCCTTCTTGTAGGTCGTCGCGTCCACCATCTCCTCCAGTCCCGCCGGCACCGCCTTCGCATGGGCCTGCACATGCCGCCGGTTCAACCCGTCCAGCCACAACTCCGCCGCCAGCTTCGCCAGCAACAA
>CAZDAQ010000098.1:2132-10832 GCA_964503425.1 uncultured Opitutales bacterium | reverse complement strand
CCCCCCCGCCCCCGCCCCCCCCCCCACCCCCCCCCCCACGCGGCGGGGGGGCGGCCGGCGGGCCGGCTACCCCGCCGCGGGCCTTGTAGGCGACCGCGGGCTTAGGAGTGGGGACGACCTTGAAGTCCTCGGGCTTGTCGGGGTGGTCGGGGTCGAGGGGCTTGAAGTCACCCACGATGGACTTGGCGAGCGGCAGGTTGTTTTGCTGGATGCCGGCGATCACCATTTTGGAGACTTCATAACTACCGAAATCATTATTGTGGGTGGCTTCCTTCGGGGTGGCGAAGGCCACATGGAAGTCCGGCAGGGCGCGATAGAAGGTGGCGGTGGGAACCTGAAGGTCAATGTAGGCGACCTTCTCGGCATCGGCCAATTGCTTGAGTTCGCCGGGATACGGCCCGAGGGAGGGACCGCCGGGGGCGCGGCTGATGGGCGTGACGAGCACGGGGATGCCGCCGAGCTTGCGGGCCTGGTCCACGACCTTCTTGAAGTCGTCATAGAAGGCCTGGTCGTTGGCCATGTTGCCATTTTTGCCGTTGCGCTCATTGTGTCCGGAGGTGATGAAGATGTAGTCGCCGGGTTTCATGAGGCTCCAGATTTTGTCGAAGCGATTGCGGCTGAGATTGTCGCCGATGGTTTCGCCGGATTCGCCGTGATTGGCGACGGCGACATCGGGTTTGAAGAAGCGGGTAATGGTCTGGCCCCAACTGTTATAGGGCTCGACCATCTGGTCGCAGGAGGTGGAGTCGCCGATGACAAAGACGGTGGGCACGTTTACCTTTTCAATTTGCAGGGAAGCGATGCTGGGGTGATCGCCGATGAATTCGAGGGTGAGGCCATTGTCCCAGTCCCAGGCTTCCTGGATGTCTTCGCGAAAATTAGGCGGCCCTCCCTTGAGTCTTACTTCACCGCCGGGATACTGGGGCCGGCGGGTGTTGACGATGAAAGTTTTGGCGACGTATTCGCCGGGTTTGGTCTGGACATTTTCGAGCATGAGGCGGCGCGATTCGGCGAGGACGGAAGTATTAGTGGCGACGTCGGGATTGCCGAGGGCGACGGTGACTTTGTAATTTCCCTCGGGGAGGGCGGTGGAGAAATAGATGAGGGAGTCGGCGGTGATCACGCCGCCGGCGTTTGGCGCAGACTTGTCCTTGGGGACGACGGAGACCTTGATGCCTTTGTCGAAGCCGAAGCCAAGCTTGTCGCTGTAGGCGGTGTCCGGGGAGACGAGGGTGCAACCGTCGGGAGCGGGGCCGGAGCCGAAGGCAAATTTATAGGAAGTGACGGTGGAATTCGCCTGAATGCCGCCGATTTTCTGGGGACCGCCCCGGGCTTGGCGGGTGGGCGACGGGGCCGGGGAAGCGGCGGGTGCGGCGGTGGCGGGTGTGGCAGTGGAATTAGCGGCGGCGGGAGCAGCAGTGGAGTTGGCGGCTGGGGTGGCTTGGCCGAACGCGGGGAGCGCGGCCAGCGCGAGGGCCGCGCAGAAGGCGGTGGAGCGACGAACGGCGGCGGCGGCGCGGGGTTTCATGGGGGGTAAAAAGGACGCGGTAGTTGCGGAGGTAATCAAGCTGGCGGGATGGATGGGAAGGTTTGAGCCGGCGTGGTGGAAGCGGGCGGTGCAGTTGGCGTGGTGTCCGTAGGCGCCGGGGCGGGCGCGGTGGGAGAGGGAGACTGAGTCGCCGACGACGTATAGGCGGGCATGGTTGCGAGAACGGAGGCCGGGAGGGTTTGCAGCTTTATGGCGGTGAGCTGGGTGTTGAGGTCATTGGCGCTGTTGCGCACGGTGAAGTCGCCCACTTGGCGGAGCCAGAAGAACGGCGCGCCCGTGCCGACTTGGGCCTTGAAGGTGTCGAACGTGGCGCTAGTGACGTCATCGAGCACGACGGCGGGGCGGGTGTCTTCCTTGGCGAAGGAGACATTGAAATCGCGGACATTGAGGTTGTTGACATGGCGGACATACAGGCCGTAGGCGGGCAGGAGGCCGTAGGCGCTGGGCTCGGGGTAGCCCTTTTCGAGTTCGGGCGGCGAGAACGGGTCGCGCGGGCCGGAGGGAGGGGCGGCGGGAGTGCCATTGGGGTCGCGCGCGGGAGCGCCGGAATCGGGCACATGGTCGGTGGCGTTGATGCCGGCGGAGGTGTTGCCGGCATCCGGAGTGACGGCGGCGAAATCGGCGGCGCCGGTAAAGCGGGCGCCCGCGCCGTTGTCGGCACCGGAGTCGCGCGGGCCGTTGGGGACGCCTTCCGCCGGACCGGGTCCGCGAGTGGCGGCGCGCGGGCGGTTGAAGAAGGGGTTGGTTAGCTCGCGGGGCTGAAGATGGACCTCATCGAGGGTGAGGCCACCTTTATATTGGATTTGGATGTTGCTGAGGGTGACGTCCTCAATGGGATGGCCGGGGACGCCGCTGATAATGGAGGCGTAGCGCGTGTCGGCATCGGAGACGACGACGTTGCTGATGCTGACGCGGCGGATAACGCCGACGGGAGTGTTGGCGGGGCCGCGCATCCGCGCGCCGAGGCGGATGTAAATGGGGGAATTGGTAATATCGCGCATGGCGAGATTGGTGATGGTCACGTCCTCGATGTTGCCGCCGTCCACCGATTCGAGGGCGAGGCCGCGGCAGTGGACAAAAACGCAGTTGGCGATGGTGATGTTTTTGAAGCCGCCGTTGGACTCGGTGCCAAATTTGATGCGGCCAGTGGGGCTGTCGCGGTCGGGAGCGTGGGCCTGGGAGGTGTCGAAGGTGCCGTCGAGCAGGGTGCCGAGGCCGTAACCGCTGACCTGGCAGTTGGTGATGGTAACATTTTCGCAGGGGCGAAACACCCCGAGGGCGAAGGAGCTTTTGAGGCAGATGCCGTCGTCGTTGGGGGAGTTGACGAAGCAGTTGGAGACGCGGACGTTGCGGCAGGCGTCAATGTCGAAGCCGTCGCGGTTGGTGTCTATCTTAAGGTTGTCGAGGGTGAGGTTGTCCACGCCGGTGGCGAGGAGGGCGAACCAGCCGCCCTGGAGGATGGTGAAGTCGCGCAGGATGACGTTGCGGCAGAGCTTGAGGGCGATGGATTTGTTGCCGACGCCGTCGCGCGCGCGGCCCGTGCGGGTGAGGCCGCTGCCGTAGATGCGGCCCGGGCCGATGATGGAGATGTTTTGGAGGTTTTCGCCCCAGATGAGGCTGTTGTGCCAGTGGCTGTGGCCGTAGTCCTGGTAGGCGTAGGGGCGATCGCCCCACTTGTTGGGCTCGGCGATATCGTAGCCGGGCTGGCCAGGCATGGAGGGCGGGTCAGCGGCGAGGATAGTGGAGCCCTGGTCGAGGAAGAGGGTGATGTTGCTTTGGAGGTGGATGGAGTAGCTGAGGTAGGTACCGGCGGGAAAGTGCACGGTGCCACCGCCGGCGGCGGCCGCGGCGTCAATGGCCTTGTTGATGGCGGCGGTGTCGAGGGTCTTGCCGTCGCCGGTGGCGCCGTAGGCGCGGACATCATAAGTGGCGGGCACGGGAGCCGAGGCGGCGGGCGTGGCGGTGGCCGGTGTCGGGGTGGGAGAAGCGGGAGTGGTTTGGGCGTGGCTCATGCAGGCAGAGGACAGGAGGAGAAGGAGCGAAGTGCCGAGGGTGTTTCGGAGGTGGGAGGGGTTCATGGGATATACGGATGAAGCGGGAGGTTCAAGATTGGGGTTAAGACGGGGTGAAAGTGCGGACAGGGAAAATCACGGCGCGCAGGGCTTAGGCGCTGGCGGAAGCAGGGGGGACAACCTTTTACTCATGGGGTATGAGGTGGGGAGCCCGCACGTTTAACGGTCGGATGGGCGGTGTGCAAGTAAAGATCAGACAGCGGAGAATGCCTTCCCTCCATCGTGGGCGGAGTGGGTTAAGAGCGTCTCCCAACTTCCGGGCTATTCGCCTTTGAGCGTGGGGGTGAGGCTGATGCCGAGGTCGTTGACGGTGATGGCGACCGCCTGACCGGGACGGGAGATGATCGTTGGGCTGCTGAGTCTTTCCTTGACTCCCGGCATGTCACCCGGGCCTTCGATGACCATGCTTATTTGGAGCGTGCCGTCCGACAGGACTTTGGGCGTCATGGTACAGGTTTTGCCCTCGCCGAGGTTGACCATCAGGGGCTCGCCGTCGGTAAATTCAACGGTGCCGAGTTCGTTCATTCCGGAAGGCGGGGGAGCAAGCGTGGCAGGGATGGATGGACTCGCCGCAATCGGGGTAGGGGCGGGCGAGGGCGCTGGAGGTGGTGTGGCAGGCGCCGGTGCGAAGACCGATGGGGAAGGCGGGGCGGAGTAGGAGGCGACCGCGGGCGGGGCGGGCTTCGGCGCAAATGCGGATGTTTGGGGAGGAAGAGCGGGAGTGCCTGACTGGAAAAGCCACCACGATGCGGTGAGCACGAGGGCGGCGGCGAAGAGAAAAATTAAAATATTTTTTGGGGAAAACATGGGGTTGAGGCCACGATCGATACCGTTAAAAAGCGGAATAAGGAAGTTACGAAAGTCATCACACCATCTCTAAATAGCCCGATAGGCGAGGCGGGAGTTCGCCTTGAGTCGGGGAAACTTTTAACCATAGTGCCAAGATGCAGCGCCGGGAATTTATCAAGACCGCCGCCCTAAGCGCGGGCGCCACCCTGGCGGCGGGGGACGTGTTGCGCGGGCAGAATGCCACGATTACGCCCGGCGCGGGGGCGGCAGGCAAGAAGCAGGCGACGACGGTGGGCATCGCGACGGCGGTGGCCCCGCTGGCCGGGCCGGATTTGCCCAAGGTGCTGGACGACATGCAGCAGCGCGGAGGGGTGAACGCGGTGTTTCCGTTCATTTACAACCACAACACGGACCGGTCGGGGATAGCGTCAAGCCAACTACGCGGGGGGAATTTCGCCATCCCGCACATGCAGTATTACAAGGACACGAACTTCACCTACGCGGACATGCGGGCGCCGGACTATGGAGAGTTGGACTTGCTGGCGAAGGCAATCCCCGAGGCGCAGAAGCGCGGGATGAAGGTGTATGCGTGGATACTCGAGGACAACATGATGCCGCCGGTGGCGAACTGGCAGCCGCTGTATGAGATTGATTTCCAAGGCCGGCGCACGAACCGGCATCCTTCCGGCCCGTGCAACAATAACCCGCTTTACCGGAATTACCTGCTGGGACTGGTGGAGGACTACACGCGGTCGTATGAAATTGGCGGGGTCATGTGGGGCTCGGAGCGGCAGGGCGGGTTGTTCAACGCCCTCGGGGCCTACCACAATGGTGCGCGGGCGGACCCCGGGCAGGCGACGTGCTTTTGCGAGTTCTGCGTGAAGAAGGGCAAGGACCAGGGCATCGACGTGGAGCGGGCGCGGGCGGGCTTCGGCGCACTGGAGAAATACGTTCGCGCGGGCCGGGCGGGGCAGAGGCCGCGGGACGGCTACGCGGTGGCGTACTGGCGGCTGCTGCTGAATTATCCGGAGCTGCTGGCGTGGGAGAATTTCTGGAT
The DNA here is from genome assembly GCA_964503425.1 of uncultured Opitutales bacterium. Classification (GTDB taxonomy): domain Bacteria; phylum Verrucomicrobiota; class Verrucomicrobiia; order Opitutales; family JABDGR01; genus CAZDAQ01. The sequence goes on along the minus strand of CAZDAQ010000098.1, from coordinate 5,365 downwards.
TAAGAGCCGCGCGGATTTGCAGGCGGACTTATACAAGAAAGTGAAATCCATCAACCCGGCGCTCCCCATCGGGTGGCATGTGTGGCACAATGTGTCGTTCAGCCCGTTCCACCGTGCGGAGATGGATTATTCGACGATGACGGGGTTTTCGGATTTCCTGCGGCCAGTGTTATACAGCAATTGCGCGGGGGAGCGGATCAAGAGTTTCGTGAACAGCGTGGGGCAGAATGTTTACGGCGACACGCCGCCGGATGAGATGCTGACGGTGTTGTACGAGCAGTTGAATTACAAGGAGGCGCCGTATGCGCAGGTGGCGGCAGCGGGATTGTCGGCGGATTACGTGCAGCGGGAAACGCGGCGGGCGGCGGACGACCTGGCGGGGACGGCGGTGCAGGTGTGGCCGGGCGTGGGGATTGACGTGCCGGTGGCGGCGGGGACGAACCGCTCGACGCCGGAGAGCGTGCGAGCGGATGTGAAGGCGGCGTTTGCGGGCGGGGCGACGGGGATTTTGCTGTCGCGGAATTATATCGAGATGAAGCCGGAGAATCTGGCGGCGGCGGGGGCGGCGCTGAAGGAGTGCGGGGTGGGGTGAGGATTATGGAGATGGTGGGCGCTTGGAAATTCATTTCTGCACTGGCGTTGTGTCGGCAGGCAGTGAAGAAGGGGTGGGGACTGGGGTAAAGGGAAAGGTGAAAGAAACAGGATTGCTGACGAGGGTGATGTATTTGCCGCCGAGAATTCCCAGATTCACGCGTGTGCGAACGACGTGCGGGTCGGGTTGGAGACTGGCCTGTTCCTTGATATAGAGCGCTCCGTCACGAATGCGATACAACCGGCGGAGATCAAAGTTCTGCACGAAGGTTTCGGTCTCGGTGCCGGGCAACAGCTTTGATCTTTTGCTGTTACCACCGTAGAGAGTAGTTTCATACCAGACACCATCAATTTCAACGTCAGCACCATTGGCTAAGTCGATCGAGTCGATGACGTAGGTGTCCTGACCAGAATTGCGGATTTTCGCTTCGAAGACAGGCAGTTCGGGCGGGGGTTGCTGTTTTGAGTTCTGGGCGTTGGCCAGCGACAGTTGAGCCCCTTCCACCGCGTGGCCCCAGATGGTTGCTGGGACTATTGGGGCGGCTTTTTCGTCGGAGGATTGCGTGGGAGTAGTGACGGGGTCCACGGTAAAGGGATAGGTGAAGGTGACGGGATTGCTGATGAGGGTGATATATTTGCCGCCTAGAATTCCCAGGTTCACGCGCGTGCAAACGACGTGCGGGCCGGGTTGGAGACTGGCCTGTTCCTTGATATAGAGCGATCCGTCACGAATGCGATACAAGCGGCGGAGATCAAAGTTCTGTCCGAAGGTTTCGGTCTCAGTGCCGGGCAACAGCTTTGACTTCTTATCGCTACCACCGATGGTATCAACCCCATACCAGAGACCATCAATTTCAAAGTCAGCGCCTTGAGCCAGGTCAAGAGGACTGATGATGTAGGTGCCCGAACCGGAATTGCGGATTTTCGCATGTAACACGGGCAATCCGAGAGGGTAATTATATCCCGGGACGTGGGCGATTGAAAGGGTCAGTTGCGCCCCGTCCACGGCCTGCCCCGAGACGTCCGCTGGAGCGGGCGGTGGCTCCGCCGCGCTGGCAAAGTTCAGGAACAGGAAAAGAGCAAGCACCCGCAGGTTAATTCCGCTTGGAATGGGGTATTCCATGGAGCAGTATCCTATGGCGAAAGGGCGTCCGGGTCAAGAGGAGTGGCGAAAGTTGGCGAGAGCATTTCGATGGAAAATTACGACGATTATTTTTTCTTGGCTTGGCCGTAGTAGGCGGCGGGGCCGTGTTTGCGGGTGAAGTGTTTCTCGTGGAGGGCGCGGGGGATGGCTTTGACTTCCGGGTTGAGGAGGAGGGTTTGGAAGGCCATTTGGGCGCAGACTTCGAGGGCGAGGGCGTTTTCGAGGGCCTTCGGGCCGTTGGGGCCCCAGGCGAAGGGGGCGTGGTTACGCACGAGGACGGCGGGAACGTGGAGGTGGTTGAGGCCTTGGAAGCGCTCGACGATGACGTTGCCGGTTTCCCACTCGTAGTCTTTTCCGATTTCCTCGGCGGTGAGGTCGCGGGTGACGGGGATGGGGCCGTCGAAGTGGTCGGAGTGGGTGGTGCCGAGGCAGGGGATTTCGCGGGCGGCCTGGGCGAAGGAAGTGGCGTAGCGGGAGTGGGTGTGGACGATGGCGCGGACGCCGGGGAGGTTTTTATAGAGGTTGCGGTGGGTGGGGGTGTCGGAGGAGGGCTTGAGCTTGCCCTCGACGATTTCGCCTTCGAGGTCCACGAGGACGATGTGCTCGGGTTCGAGGTCGGCGTAGGGGACGCCGCTGGGCTTGATGGCGAAGATGCCCTCGACGGGGTCGAGGATGCTGACGTTGCCGAAGGTGAGGTCGACGAGCTTGGTGGCGGGGAGGGCGTGGTTGGCCTCCCAGCAGTCGTTGCGAATGCCTTGATATTTTTTCATGGGGGAGGGAAAAGAAGGAAGAGGGGGGAAGAAGGGGAACCGCAGATTACAGGGATTTATGTGGAGGGGGAAGCTGCAAAACCCGTGCAAGAGTAGTCGGGTGATGAAGGCGAGATGATTTTCGCCTCGCATCAGGCGGGATGGAGCTTTCCCGCCGCTCGCTGGCGCGTGAAGAAATCAGCCGGGCGCAGGATTGCCAAACCATAGAATTCCTGTCCGAGCAACTTGGCGAAATCCGCTTGGTCGAGCGTGAGCAGGACGGAGGACCAAGCCAAGGCAGTGAAGAGAATGGGGCGATCTTTGGAGGCCGGAAAGAAATTGATGCGGTCGAGACTGACGATGTCGTCCACGAGGGCGAGACGCGGGCGAAGCTGGAGCCAGTCTGCCGAGGCGGTGGGTGGAAAGAGGCCGAGGTTCACGGCCACTTCGGACAGCACATAGGGACTGGCGAGCAAGGTCCAGCCATTGGGCTGGGCGTGGGAGAAAAGGGCGCGGGAAGCGCCGCGAGCAGAACCGCAAGCCGCGAGCAAGACGCTGGAATCGAGGAACAGATTCACCGGCCAGACTGGAAACTCTGCCAACCCGCTTCATCCTCTGCCACCCAGCCAGACACTTGCTCACGGGAGAACTGGCGCGGTGAGGGCAGGGCGGACGGGGCCGCGCGCAGCCGGGACGCGAGGAACAAGAGCAACTGCTGCTGCTCCCCGGGGGAGAGCGTTTGCGCGGCG
>CAZDAQ010000098.1:0-2032 GCA_964503425.1 uncultured Opitutales bacterium | reverse complement strand
CGCGAGGAACAAGAGCAACTGCTGCTGCTCCCCGGGGGAGAGCGTTTGCGCGGCGTTTTCAATTTCGAGCAACGTGCTCATGTTCCGGATCATGGGCAAAGGCGGAGAAATGTCAAAGCTGGAGCGGGGCGATCAAAGTAAAATGCGGCGACGGCTTCCTTGACATTAGCGCGCAACTGCTCCCAGGTATCAGCTTCGGTGAAGATGCTTTCGCCGAGGGCTTCCGCCACGTAGCCACCGTCGGCTTCCTGGGTGACTTGGAAGGTGATTTCGCTCATAAAAGACAAGATAGCGGTTAGCGGTGGTTTGCGCAAGCGTGGGCTAAAGGGGGTGTTACGGAGAACTCCAAGTTTACACCGAGCCGAGGCCCGGGGCGAGGTGGTAGTAGAGTTCGTTCCAGCGGAGTTCGCGCTTGGCGCAGGCCATGGTGGATTTTTCGCCGATGAGGAAGTATTCGAGGCCGGCGATTTCGGCAAAGTCCTCGAGCTGCTCGGCGGTGACGACGGGGCTGTAGCCGGTGTGGTGGGCGCCGCCGGCGAGGATCCACGCTCCGCAACCGGTGGCGAAATCGGGCTTGGGCACCCAGACAGCGCGGGCCACGGGGAGCTTGGGCAGCGGAGCGTTGGGTGCCACGGTGTCCACTTCGTTGACGAGGAGGCGGAAGCGGTTGCCGAGGTCAATGAGGGAGGCGTTGAGCGCGGGGCCGGGCACGGCGTCGAAGACGAGGCGGACGGGGTCGGCCTTGCCGCCGATGCCGAGGGGATGGATTTCGAGGGAAGGCTTGCCGGCGGCGATGGTGGGGCAGATTTCGAGCATGTGCGCGCCGAGGACCTTCTGGTCGCCTTTGGCGAGATGGTAAGTGTAGTCCTCCATGAAGGAGACGCCGCCGGGGAGGCCGTCGGCCATGACCTTCATGGCGCGGACGAGCGCGGCAGTTTTCCAATCGCCCTCGGCGCCGAAGCCGTAGCCCTCGGCCATGAGCCGCTGGACGGCGAGGCCGGGGAGTTGCGAAAGGCCGTGGAGGTCTTCGAAGGTGGTCGTGAAGCCCTTGAAGCCGCCCTCGGTGAGGAAGGCGCGGAGGCCCAACTCGAGACGGGCGCCGTCGCGGAGGGAAGCGTGGCGCGCGCCGCCTTTGCGAAGCTCGGGCGCGACGGAGTATTCCTCCTGGTATTTGGCGCAGAGACGATCTATGGCGGCGTCCTTGATGGAATTAACTTTGGCGGCGAGGTCGCCGACGCCGTAGCCGTTGACGGAAAAGCCGAAGGCGATTTCGGCGGAGACCTTGTTGCCCTCGGTGACGGCGACCTGGCGCATGTTGTCGCCAAAGCGGGCGAACTTGGCGCCCTGCCAGTCGTGCCAGGCGCGGGCGGCGCGCATCCAGGCGCCGAGGTGGGCGTGGACATCGGCGTCCTCCCAGTGGCCCACGACGATTTTGCGCTTGAGGCGGAGGCGCGCGCCGATGAAGCCGAACTCGCGGTCGCCATGGGCGGCCTGGTTGAGGTTCATGAAGTCCATGTCAATCTCGCCCCACGGGAGGTCGCGGTTGAACTGGGTGTGGAGATGGGCGAGCGGCTTGCGGAGATTTTTTAGGCCCGTGATCCACATTTTCGACGGCGAGAACGTATGCATCCAGGCGATGAGGCCGATGCAGTTGGGCGACGCATCGGCTTCGGAGAGCGTCTGGGTGATTTCCTCGGGGCGGGTGAGGATGGGCTTGAAGACGACCTTAACGGGGAAGCCGGCGTTTTTATTGAGGGAGCGGACGATGGCCTGCGCATTGGCGGCAACCTGCTTGAGGGCGGCTTCGCCGTAGAGATGCTGGCTGCCGGTGAGGAACCAGACTTCGGTGTTTTTGGGGAGGAGGATCATATGGAAATAATGAATTTAGAATGATGAATTAAAAATGAAGAAGTAAAAAGAGGAAGCCCAGCGCCGCAGGTTGTTTAAGCAAGCGCACTTTCCTTGATTTCGAGGAGCTTTTTCATGATGGAGCCGAGGGAGCCGCCTTTGACGCCGCCGAAGTTGTCGTGGA
>CAZDAQ010000097.1:0-10903 GCA_964503425.1 uncultured Opitutales bacterium | reverse complement strand
AGCGCCAGCCGCTGCTTCCATCCGCCCGAAAGCGTGCCCGCAAGCTGGCGGCGCCGGCTGGTCAGCCCGAGGTGTTCCAGCGCCGCGTCCACCGCCTCGCGGCGCTTTGGCAGGCTGTAGATGCGCGCCACAAAATCCAGGTTCTCCTCGATGGAAAGATCCTCGTAATAGCTGAACCGCTGCGTCATGTAGCCGACTTCCAGCCGGATGCGGTCGGCCTCCGTCAGCAAATCGTAGCCCAGGCAGGTGCCTCCGCCTTCGTCCGGCGTGAGCAAGCCGCACAACATGCGCATGAAGGTCGTCTTGCCGCTGCCGTTGGGCCCGAGAAAGCCGCACACTTCACCCCGCTGCACCTGGAAATCCAAATGGTTGACCACCGGCCGGCCATCATAGCGCTTCGTCAAGCCATGCACATCCACCGCCAGCGACGCTGCGTTGCCGCCGGGCGAACCCGGCGCAGGTATGGGCACAGGCGGCGCGGCGGTCATGGGTGCAACCTCACCTCAATCGGCTGCCCGGCGTGCAGCGTCGGCGCCACCGCCGGATCAATGTCCGCTTCCACCAGAAAGACGTATTTAAAATTCTGACTCTCGCTGTAAATTACCGGCGGGGTGAATTCCACCTGCGTCGAAATGAAGCTCACCTTTGCCGTCAGCGGTGCCGCGCGCCCGTCCAGCGTCACGCTAACCTCATCCCCCAGCTTGATGCCGGCAATTTCCGTTTCCGGCACAAAAAAGCGCGCGCGCATTTCCGCATTGGGCAGCAGCAACACCACCGGCTGGTTGGCCTCGACGCGCTCGCCCACGCGATACAGCGTGTCCTGCACGTAACCGTCCTGTGGCGCCACCTGCGTCTTTTGGTCGAGCAGCCATTGCGCGCGGTCGCGCACCGCCTCGGCCGCCGTCAGGTCGGCCGCCGCCTGGCGCACCTGGTCGTCGCGCGCCCCCAGCTTCCCGGTGGCCAGGCTCGCGGAATCCTTGTCCGTCTGCGCCGTCATTTGGTCCACCGTCTTGCTCAGGCGGTCGTATTGTTGCGCGGACACAAAGTCCTGATCCTTCAGCGTCTTCGAGCGCTTGAATTCCAGTGTGGCTAGCTCGAGCAGCGAACGATCCGCCCGCAGTTGCGCATCCAGCGCGGCGATCTCCGAGTCGCGCAGCCCCTTCCGCAGGTCATCCACTTTCGCCTGCGCCGACGTAACCTGTTCCACCGCCTGCCGCAAATTCTCCGTCTCCGGCTCGGGATCCAGCACAAACAGCGGCGCGCCGGCTTTCACCGCATCGCCCCGGTGCACCGACAGGGTCCGCAATTGCCCCTCCTGCGGCGACGCCACGCCCAGAAACCGGCCTTCCAGATACCCTTGGTAATAACCCGTTTTTCCGCCGCTGCAACCCGCCAGCGCCAGCAACGCCAATGGCGAAAAAAGCATGGGTCGCCAAACAATCATGGCTTTATTTATCCCACCCGGCCCGCACGAAGGCAAGCGTTGGCGAACGGGTGTTTTACGTTTCCCCGTGCGCCTCACGCAATTGCTCCCACAGCTTTTTCTCCGCCGCGTTCTTCGCCGGTGGCACCTGCACGGACAACACCGCGTATAAATCGCCACGCGTCCCGTCGCGCTTCGGCAAGCCCAAACCCTTTAACCGCAATTGCTGGCCCGTGCCCGCTCCCGGTGGCACCGTCACCGCCACTGATTTCTGCAACGCCGGCACGTTCTTCTTTGCGCCCAGCGCCGCCTCCCACGGCGCCAGCTCCAGCTCGTAATACAGGTTCGGGCCCTCGACACGGAAATCCGGGTGCTTTTGCAGCCGCACCGTCAAATATAAATCTCCCGGCGGCCCGCCACCCGGACCGGTTTCGCCCTTCCCCGTCACGCGGATGCGCTGGCCGTCGTTCACGCCCGCGGGGATTTTCACCTTCAACGTCTCCGTCGTCGCGCGATCGCGCCGCCGCAAACTCAGCAGCCGCTCCGCGCCGTTGCTGGCTTCTTCGAGTGTCACCAACAAATCCGACTCCAAATCGCGCCCATGCTCCGGCCCGGCTTCCTGCCCCGCCCCCGGAAATCCGCCAAACCCGCCCTGCCCAAAACCACCCTGTCCGGATCGCCCGCGCGCTCCAAACAAGTGCTCGAAGAAATCGCTGAACCCGGTGCCCCCAAATTCAAAATCCTCCCCCGCCCCGCCAAACCCGCCCGGTCCCGCCGCCCTCCTCCCCATCCCGCCTGCTCCCGCTCCCGGCTGGCGAAACTGCGGCCCCTGCTGCCAATCCGGCCCCAGTTGGTCGTAGCGCTGCCGCTTTTCCCGGTCGCTGAGCACCTCATACGCCTCGTTGATCTGCTTGAACTTCTCCTCGGCCGACTTCTTGTCCTTCGCCGTGTCCGGGTGATACTGGCGCGCCAGCTTGCGGAACGCCTTCTTGAGTTCGTCCTCGCTGGCTTCGCGCGGCACGCCCAAAACCTTGTAATAATCCTTATATTCCAGACCCATGCGCCTAAACGTGGCGCACCCTCGCCGCCATGGCAAGTCGGCAGGCGAATTTTGCCGTGGCCCCTCCGCCCGCCCCCACGTAATTCGATGTTTAAATCGGCGCGAATCTGTGGATGATGCTCCCCATGCGGGCCGCCGAGCTTTTTACCCTGCCGCCGTCGCTGGCGCAATTCGTCTCCTTTTTCGCGCCCGAGGCCGCGCCCTGGGTGTGGGTCACGCGCATTGCCGAGGCCCTCGCCGCCGTGCCGTGGGCGGAATTTCAGCCGCGTGAAGACCTCCCGCCCAACGTCCTGGTCAAGGGCACCGTTTACCTGCACCCGAGCGTCCAACTGCCGCCCTATTGCGTGATCGAGGGACCGGCTTGGATCGGCGCGGGCACCGAAATCCGCCCCGGCGCCTACCTCCGCGGCCTCGTCATCGTCGGCGAGCGCTGCGTCCTCGGCAACAGTTGCGAATATAAAAACTGCCTCCTCCTCGACGACGTGCAGACCCCCCATTACAACTACGTTGGCGATTCCGTCCTCGGCAACGCCGCCCACCTCGGCGCCGGCGCCATCTGCGCCAACCTGCGGCTCGACCAGCAGGATGTCCCCGTCACCACCCCCTCTGGCCGCGTCCCCAGCGGCCGCCGCAAGCTCGGCGCGCTCATGGGTGACGGCGCGGAAGCCGGGTGCAACAGCGTCCTCCAGCCCGGTGCAGTCCTGGGCCGCCGCGCCGCCGTCCTGCCCGGCGTCGCCTTTCACGGCTACCTCGAGCCCAACACCCTCGCCGCCCCGCGCCAGGATATTCGCCGCCTGCCCCGCCCGGGCTCGTAACCTCCGGCTGCAACCTTTTCGGCACCCACGACGCTTATGCACAAAAAAGCCCTCGTCTGGTGTGTTCCTGCGGCGGCCTGCGCCCTGGCCCTGCTGCAAAACGGCTGCGCCTCCGACGATTCCTCCCAGACCGTGGCCTCAGACACCCTGCTCGTGGGTGAAGTTTTAGGCGTGATCGCCCACTCGGCCGCGGCGAACAATCAAGTCGGCGGTGTGGTGGCCAATGGTGTTCAACCCGGCTACGGGGTTGATGAATCCCAAGGCGGCGAGCCGGTTTCCTTCACCGGCGAAGGCGTCACTCGCCGGTAAGTCCCTGGCTGGAATTGCCCTTGCCTTGGCGACAAATTTTTGGCGTGCAAACCCTTGCTATGACTACCTCCGATACCCCCACCCCCATCGTTATCAAAGACACCACGGCCAATCCCGCCCCCATCGGGCTCTTGGGATTCGGCATGACCACCATCCTGCTCAACCTCCACAACGCCGGCTTCTACGGCATGAGTGCCATGATCCTCGGCATGGGCATTTTTGTCGGCGGCCTCGCCCAGGTGCTCGCCGGCTACCTCGAGTGGAAAAAGAACAACACCTTCGGCGCCACCGCCTTCACCATGTATGGCATGTTTTGGCTCAGCCTCGTCGTCATCGTGGTGCTGCCCAAGACTTCCTTTGGCGCTACCCTCGCTGTGGACGGCCCGACCATGGGCTGGTATCTCGCGCTCTGGGGCTTGTTCACCCTCATGATGTTTATCGGCACCCTCCGGCTCATCTGCATCCTCAAAGTCATCTTCCTCTCGCTCACCGTTCTATTCTTCCTCCTCGCCATTGGCAAATTCTGGCCGAATGAATCGCTCGAGCACTTCACCGGCTACGAAGGCATCTTCTGCGGCCTCTCCGCCTTTTATGCCGGCGTCGCCTCCGTGATCAACGAGGTCCACGGCAAGGACATCCTCCCCACCGGCGCGAAGAAAAGCTGAAGCCGCCCCGGTCTCTCCGCGCACCATCGCGCCAGGGCATTTCGCGCCCCGCCTTCACGTCAGCAACAAATCCATCGCCATCCGGTGCAGGCGCGGGTTCGCCGCGATGCATGATTTCTGATCGCCGACTTCGCCGCCCTGCCAGTCGGTGATGACCCCGCCCGCCCCGCGGATGATCGGTACCAGCGGCAGCACATCCCACGCCTTGTGCTCCACCCCGTCGCCCATGAGGTCGGCCCGGCCCGTCGCCACCAGCAGGTAGCCAAAGCAATCGCCCCAGGTGCGCACCAGCCCCGCCGCCTTGAGCAGCCGCTGCCGCGCCTCCGGGCTGTGCAGTTGCTTCAAATCCTCCGTCGCCGAGGTTGTGAGCAGCGTGGCCTCCGCCATCGAGCGCGTCTGTCGCACCCGCACGGGCGATCCATTGAGTAGGCACGTCTGCCCGTCCCCCACGCACAGCACGTCGAGAATTGGCTGGTGGATCGCCCCGAGCACCGGCTTCCCTTCGTGCAACAGGCCGATGAGCGTCCCAAACAGCGGCACCCCGTGGATGAACGACTTGGTGCCGTCTATCGGGTCCAGCACCCACACCCACTCCGCCTCCGCGCGCTCCGGCCCGAGTTCTTCCGCCACAATGCCGTGCTCCGGAAAGCGGGCGTTAATCAGCCGGCGCATCGCCTCCTCCGCGCCGCGGTCCGCCTCCGTCACCGGCGTGCGGTCGCTCTTTTGCTCCACCGCCAGGTCCGGGCTCCAAAAGTATTTCCGCAATATCGGCCCGCTCGCCGCCGTGAGCTCGGCGAGAAAATCCTTAAAGTGTGCGAGGTCCGGTGGTGGCATTGAACGAAAGCAAGTTCCTCAGCTAATGCGAAAACTTCCCGCGAACAAAGGATAAAATTCTTCCCGCTTTTCCTCGGCGGCACCGTTTCCGTTTGTTTTCGTGATGCCCTTTTCCCATGCTGCCTTCGCCGATGTCCTGGGTTTCCGCCACCATTCACGTGCTCGATTTCGAAGGCGGCCGCCGCAGCGGTGTCCTCGAATACGGCGTCGCCACGCTTTCCGGCGGCGTGGTCACGGCCACGCACACGCGCCTCTGCGCGCCCTCCGGCCCGGTCGAAGCCGCCGAGGCCGCCGTGCATGGCCTCCGCGAAGCGGACCTCCACGCCGCCGCGCCTTTCGCCGCCGACCATGACTTGTTTGCCGCCCTGCGCCAATCCGGGCCGCTGGCCGCCCATCACGCGCCGGTCGAGCGCGGCCTCTTGCGTCGCACCTGGCCGGTGCCGTCCGCCGCGCCGGATTTTTCCTCCGCCGATCCGGCCTCCGCCCGCCGCGTCGCCGATTGGGGCCCGTGGATTGACACGCGCCGGCTTTATGAACGCCTGCTACCCGGCCAGCCGGGCTACCAATTGATGGACCTCGTCCGCGCCGCCGCGCTGGAAAACGCTCTCGCCGCGCTGGCCGCCGCGCACTGCCCCGCCCGCCGCCAGCGTCCGCATTGCGCTTTGTATGACGCCCTGGCCGCCGCTCTGCTGCTGTCCGCCCTCGCCCGGCTGCCCGGGCAGGAAAACACTTCCCTCGCCTGGCTGCTCGCGCACTCCGCGCCCCCGCCCGGGGAAACCGCCCTGCGCCAGGGCGCGCTCGAATTCGACGAGTAACTTACTTCGCCTCGTCCTTGACCGCGAGACAGACCCGCAGCGCCTCCAGCAAATCCCGGTTGCGGTAGGGCTTGAGCAGAAATTGCTGCACGCCAAGTTGACGCAACGCCTCCACCCGCGTGTCGTGATTGACGCCCGATGTCGCGATGACGCGCACCCCCGGGCGCATTTCGCGCAGGGCCTTCATCGTGGCCACCCCATCCAGCCGCGGCATCATCACATCCAGTAGCACCGCCGCCACGTCGTCTCCGTGCAGTTTCATCTGCTCGATGGCTTGGTAACCGTCTCCGGCCTCCAAAACCGTGAACCCGCGCTGGGTAAGAATGAAGGACACCGCCTGGCGCAGCGCCGCCTCGTCGTCCACCACCAGCACCGTGCCCACGCGCATGGGTTCCTCTCCGTTTGCCACGGGCGCGGCGACGGGTACGGGCGCCGCCGCCTGCAACGCCGCCGGCGCCTCCGGCAAATACAGCACAAACGTCGTCCCCTGCGGTCCCGTGGTCTCGAGCTCGATGATGCCGCCGTGGTCCTGCACTATGCCCAGCGCCGTGGACAACCCCAGCCCCGTCCCTTTGCCTACGTCCTTGGTCGTGAAAAACGGCTCGAAAATCTTTTTCAGCACGTCCGGCGGGATGCCCGTGCCCGTGTCCGATACCCGGATGCGGATGTGTGGCCCCGGCCGTGCTCCGGGAAACGCGTTCGTTTGCGCGCCGCTCAGGATGAGGTTGTCCGCCGCCAGCCGCAACACGCCGCCGGCCGGCATCGCGTCGCGGGCATTCACGCACAGGTTCATCAGCACCTGCAAAAACTGCGTCGGGTCGGCATGCACCGGCGCCAGGTCGGGCGCCACGTGCATTTCCAGCCGGATGTCGCGGGGAAAAGTCTCGCGCACCAGCCGCTCCAGCTCGCCGATGATCTGCCCCGGCGCCAGCACCTCCCGCTTGCCGCGCCGCCCCCGCGAAAAGGCCAGCACTTGCAGCACCAGCTCCGTCGCCCGGTGGATGGAAATGTCCATGACTTCCACAATCTCGCGCTCCTTGCCCGAGAACGGCAGCGTCTTCAAAAACTCCGCCCCCAGGCGCACCGGCGCGAGGATGTTGTTCAGGTCGTGCGCGATGCCCCCCGCCAGGTTGCCCACGCTCTCCAGCCGCTGCGCCCGCGCCAGCCGTTCCTCTAGTGCGCGGTGCGCCGTGATGTCCTCCATGATCTCGACGAAGTGCGTGATGTTGCCCGACTCGTCAAAAATCGGGAACAGGTTCGCGCGCACCGTGAAATTCCGCCCGTCCTTGCCACGGTTGACGTATTCGCCCTCCCATTTCTGCCCCCGCCGCAACCGCGACCACAAATCCCGGAAAAATTCGTCCGGCATCTGGGTTGACCGCAACAGGCTCGGCTTTTGTCCCAGCAGCTCCTCGTGGCTGTAGCCCGACACTTCGCAAAACTTCGGGTTGGCGTAGGCGATGATCCCCGCCGGGTCCGTGATTAAAATCGCCACCGGGCTCTGCTCCACCACCTGCGATAGCCGCCGTGACGTCCGCTCCTGCGCGAATATATGCGACACGTCCATCACCAGCCCCAAAATCGCCGGCTGCCCTTCGTGCTCCGACGCAATGCCGTGGCCCTGCACCGCCACCGCGTGGCCCAGCGGCCCCATCACCCGGAACAGCAGCGGCGCCTCCCGCGTCTTGCCGGCAATCAAGGGCCGCAATTGCGCCCCCACCATCTCGCGGTCGTCCAGAAACACCAGTTCCAGAAACTCCGGCCGCACCGGCGGCCGCGAGCCGCCGGAGCGAAAGATGGCCCAGAACTTCGGGTTCGCATACACCACCCGCCCTTCCTGCAAAATGAATATGCCCGCCAGCGACTGCTCCACCAGCCCGCGGAATTTCTCCTCCGCCAGCTTCAGCCGCGTCAGCTCCGTCGCCGTGCCCGTGATGTGCACCGGCGCCCCCGGGCTCGGTTCCTCCAGGAAAAACCCCAGCCGGAACCAGCGGTGGGACCCGTCGTGATGCCGCAGCCGCACGTCCAGGGTTTTGCGGGGTGACGGCTCCTTCACGCACGTGCGCAGCGCCTCCTCCAGAGGCGGGCGGTCCTCGGGATGGATCATTTCCAGCCACTGGTTCAACCGCGCGGGAAAATCCGCCGGCGCATACCCGAGCATCTCCGCCAAATGCCGCTCCCAGAATAAATTGCCCTCGACCGGGTCCAGCGACCACAGCCCCGCGCTGCCCGCCTGCACCGCCAGCGCATAGCGCTTTTGCTCGTGGCGCAAAGTCGCCGCGGCCTCCTCCCGTTCCGTCACGTCCAGGCCCAGCGCCAGCACGCTTTCCTGCGCGCCATCCCCCCCCCCGAGCACTGAAACATGCCACTCAATCAGCCGCGTCCGCTTGTCGCGCGAGCGATGCCGCACCGTGACGATCCGCCCCGCCATCGGCACCCCGCCGGACACCCCGGCGAACGCCGCTTCCAAAGTCGGCAGCCCCGCCTCGTCCACCCACGGCAGCGCGTCGCAGGGCTGCCCCATCACTTCCGCCGACCGCCAGCCAAACACCGACTCCGCCCGGCCCGTCCATTGCCGGAAGCGCCGCGCCGCGTCCAGTTCCACCACCACCAGTGGAGTGTTTTCAAAATGCGTCTGCAGCTTGCTCAGCAACACCTGCTGCCGCTGCTCGGCGATCCGCAACTCGTCAGCCTGCCGCTGCAGCAGCGCCAATTCGCGTGCTTGCTGCCGCGACCGCATGAGCAGCCCCACCAGCAGCGCCAGCATCACCGCCAGCAAAATCCCCGTGTAAAACGGCCCGAGGTAACTCGACGACACGTCCGGCAGATTCACCGGCACATCGCTCGGGTCCTGCGCCCGCGCAGTCAAGGCCTCCGCCAGCCAAGCCGCCGCGCACCACCGGGTCCGGCGGTCAACACGCCTCCATTTGAGCCAACACAAGCCAACCATGAGTCATCGGAAGCCTCCGGCTGGAACCGGGAAGCTTCGAAGCGAACATAATGGCTTTTACCCGTGGGCGGAAGAAAAATCCACGGCTTTGGACAGGGTTTTCAACCTAGTTTGCGTCTCCGCCTCAATCGGTCAGCAGGCTCTGCACGTCTGCCAGTGAAAGTTTTTCCAGCGCCGCGCCGCTCTCCAGGAAAAACTCCTCCAGCAGCCCCGCCTTGCTTTGCTGCAATGCCAGCACCCGCTCTTCGATGGTGCCCGCCGCGATCAGTTTGTAGCTCGTCACCACGCGCGTCTGGCCCAGCCGGTGCGCCCGGTCGGTCGCCTGCGCTTCCACCGCCGGGTTCCACCACGGATCAAAGTGGATCACCGTGTCCGCCCCCGTCAGGTTCAGCCCCGTCCCGCCCGCCTTCAGCGAAATCAGAAACACCGGAAAATCCGCCTCGCTGTTGAAGCGGTCGCACAATGCCAGGCGGTCGCGCGGCGGCGTCGAGCCGTCGAGCCGCAGGCAGGGCAGCCCGGCCTCCTGCAGCGCCGGCTCCAACAAATCGAGCACCGACACAAATTGCGAAAACACCAGCGCCCGGTGCCCGCCGTCCACGGCCTCGTCCAGCAATTCCCGCAGCGCCCGCAGCTTGCCCGAATCCTCCGCCGTGCACGTGGGCTCCAGCAACCGCGGGTCCGCGCACGTCTGCCGCAGGCGCAGCAGCTCCTCGAATGCCGCCAGCCGCAGCCGCCCGTCGCCCGCCCCTTTCATCGCCAGTTGGAAGAACGTGTCCCGCGCCCGGTCGCGCACCTTCGCATATAATTCCGCCTGCCGCGGCTCCAGCTCGCAATACACCGTTTGCTCGATCTTCGGCGGCAATTCCGCCGCCACCTGCGTCTTCATCCGGCGCAGCACATACGGGGCGGCCTGGCGGCGCAGCGACGCCTCATCCAGCGTCCGGGCCGCCGCCAATCCCGCACCCTGCATTCCGCCGGTGTCCTGCCCGCCTGCCCGCGCCAGGTATCCGGGCAGCAGGAAATCCACCAGGTTCCGCAGGTCCTCCATGCGGTTCTCCACCGGCGTACCGGTGAGCGCAAACCGCGAGCGCGCCCGCAGCGCCCGCAGCGCGCGTGCCGCCTGCGTCCGCCGGTTTTTCACATGCTGCGCCTCGTCGGCCACCACCGCCGACCACTCCCGTCCCGTCCACAACTCCGGATCCCGCGCCAGCGTCGCATACGAGGTCAGCACATAATCATACCCGTCCGCCGCCTCCGGGGTTTCCAGCCGGCTCGCTCCATGGTGCGTGAAGCCGCGCAGCGCCGGGGCGAAGGTCGCGGCTTCGCGCCGCCAGTTGCCCAGCAGCCCCGCCGGCGCCACAATCAGCGAGGGTGCCATGGCCCTTGTATCCGCTTTATGGATACAGTGCAGCAGCGCCAGCGCCTGCGCGGTTTTCCCCAACCCCATCTCGTCCGCCAGCACCCCGCCTAGGCGGTTTCTCCACAAATGCCACAGCCACGCCACCCCCACGCGCTGGTAATCCCGCAATCGCGCCGCCAGTTCCTTGGGCAGCGGCGCCGGCGCCAGCCGGTCCAGCTTCCGCAGCGCCTCGCCGCGCGTGCGCCATTCCGCCGGAGTCTCGAAGGGCACCGCCAGCGATTCCAGCAAAGACTCAATCGCCGGCAACTCCGCCACCCCCACCTTCCGGCGATATCGCGCCAGTGGCGCGCTCCCCGCCCCGCCGCCCAGCGCCCGCTGCGCCTCCGCCAGCCGCCGCGCCGCCTCCGGATCCACCAGCACCAAACCCTGCGCCGTCTCCACGTAGGGCCGCCCATTCGCCACCGCCGTGCGCAGCACGTCCTCCGGCACGCCGGGGGCACTCCACCCTAAATTCACCTCGAACGATTCCCCGCTCCCGGTCGCCGACGCCGCCACTTCCGCAAACTTCAACCCGCCCGTGCGCTGCCGGAATCCCGGCGTGAACTGCGCGCGGTATTTCTCCCGTAAATCCCGCCAGTGCCGCGCCAGAAACGCCAGCACCCGGTGCCGGTC
>CAZDAQ010000096.1:0-10917 GCA_964503425.1 uncultured Opitutales bacterium | reverse complement strand
CTGCCATGGCCCCGGTCGAACCCGGTAGGAATGCGACCACCCAAGCTATGTCCCCCCTATTAAAAGCGGGCGACTTGGCTCAGACAAGCACAACAGCAGTGCCTGGACAGTTATTACCCGTATTAAACAAGGAAAAGGGCCGGCGGGGGCGCGCCGCGCTGACGCGCGGCGCTGCCCCTCGCCCGGCCCCATTTCTCTGGCATCTTGCGGATGCATGGCTGTTCAACCAATGCGCTCCGCCCGGCTAATCCGGACTTTGCCCTTATATTCCCCAATCGCCCCCGGTTCAACCTTGAGGGTGATCAGTGCGTCCTCCGGCAGCGTCGGGAAGACGAGGACTTGCCCGCCCTCGACCTTCACGCCGGCGTCTTTCACGGGGTCAAGGAGCTGCTCGTAGTCAATCACGCCTGGCCGGGTCGAGATTTCGTGGCGCACGCGCACGAATTGCCCCGATCCGTCCTTGCGCGGATGCACTGTGGCCGTGCTGGACAGGACTTTTCCAATCACATACACGCCCGGTTTCAGATCATTCCTGGATTTAGGGTCCATGGTATTAACTGCTTTCTATGGTTTATCTTGATGAATCCATTTCCGAGGTAACGTTTGGCCTCAGCGATGGAAAGGATAAGCACGTCAAATAGCTCCTGGAATGGTAGCGCCATGATTAACGTGCGAAATTTGCCGTCGTATTTGAGCAACGCCATGCGCGCCCAGTGGTGCAGTCGCTCGCCAATGGTAAACGAAGCGCGCTTGGGCTTAAGCGCGGTCACCTCGGCATCTTCCGCGCATTGCTGTGGCGCCTGCTTAGGGTTGATCATCGGCTTCATAAAACCATGCGAAGGCTGGAATACCCTCAACCGCTGGCGTGTCCGCACCCATGCAGGATACTCCCCGCTCTTGGCCACATACTTGAGCAAGTAATGGAAATCATCATTGCTGATGCGGCGAACATTGCACCGGCCGTAGCCCCATATTTCGTAAAGCAACTCCACCGGCAGAAACCGGCGGGTCAGGATGATCAAGTGGTAATGCGGCCAGCCATCCTCATCGTTGTGAAATTCTAGTTTGACACAGTAGGGGTCCGTTATCTGGTAAAACTTCCCGCCCCACCTAATCCCCTTCCGTAGGCTATGCATGACTTTGCGGATATGCGGTCGCCCGGCATTGTAGGCCGCCGCTGGCCCCGCAAACTGCGTCCGGTCATGCGTGAGCGTGACGAATAGGGAGCCAGATACCTCAGGCAAGCGAGGTTGAAGACGACGAAAAATCTTGTGAATGCCCTGCGGATGATGCCAAGAGGCCGGGCAAAACCGGGAAAGGATGCCCACCTGTGGTGGCGCCTCCCACGCTGCCGCAGCCAACCCTGCGATGGCGACTTGCCGTTGGATCGCCGGGCTCACTGCTCCGGTAGCAGTGTTGGCGCGCGATTCCATGTTAACGTGGACAATTTCCGCCGTGGCGTCTGCCGGTGGAAGAGTGTGGTCCTGGGATTGCCCGCCGCCGTCGTTTTTAGCGATGGCGCTCATGGGGCAATGATTTGCGAGGTTTCGCGCAGGAAGCGTTCTAACTCCCACAACGGGTAGAGCGGGCGACGGGTTGCGCGGGAAGGCCGCAGGATACCCCGCTTGGCTAGGCGATCAACCGTGATCGGTTTGACCCCGAGGATTTCCGCCGCCTCGACTCGCGTATACGAAAGCCGAGGGCGGCTGGGGGTGGTGCTCGCTAACGTCGGATTATTCACGACGCCGATCTTACCAAGAATCCAAACTTAGTTCACTGGACTCCGTTTTTTAGCTCGGTCTACCTTTTTCTTCTTTCTCATTGCCCTGGAATATTTTGCACCTGTCCAGTGAATCAGATTCAGGCTCTTTTTGAACTCGTCGGGCGTGGTTTGCAATTTCAAGCATGTCTCGGTTTTTGCAAATTTTTGAAGCTCCTGGCCACTGCGAAAGCTTTTCCCAAGGCCACTTAGCAATAATATTAATAAATATATTTGCTGCCGATCGGCAATCTCAGAAAATGGCCGCTCGCAGTCGGTGTAGAATTTTTTAGCACTATTGTAACCAGCCATAAACTCAGCAAACTCTGGCTGCGGCAGTTCGACGCTAGTCGCAAATAATCGTTTCAAGTTTTCAATACACTGGCCTAACTTCTTCATGGCCTCGTCGTTCACCTCATTGCCCAAGCCAAAGACCGGAATAATTAACGAATACAGCATGGCTTCCTCTTCGGGACTCGGTTTTTGCCGCTTCATATAAGCGATGCCTTCTACGAGCATTCCGATTGCCAAACCAGCCCGATACTTGACTGGACGAGCATTGAAATCTTCAGGGTTTAATAGTTTGAAAGCAGACGTCGTCAGAGATTTTACCGCAGCAGTTTCAAATTTAGTCAGCCTCGGCATTCCGCGTTTTTTACCAGTAGGTATCAGATTGAAAACCTGTAAGACTCCCAGCATTACCCGAGCAATTAATGCCTCCATGTTTTCAAGTTGAAGCATGGCTTCGCGAATTTCGCTAAACCTCTTTTGCTGTATTTCTTCTTTATTGGGAACCATTAGGCTATTCTTTTCGCCATTTCAAAGGAGTGCGTGTCGCGTAGATGACCGTAGGTTTTGGCGACGAGCAGCCCGCCGTCTTTATGGCCGACCCATGCGGCAATCGTCTTGAAATCCACGCCTTATTCAAGCGCGTTGCTGACGAAGAAATGGCGCATGGAATGATGGGTGAAATGCGGAAAACCATTGAGCTTGCAGCCAGTAATCAATGCTTTTTTTGCATCCAAGATGGGAACTAAAGGCGCGTTTGCTTGGCGCGGAGACTCGTTTTGCATTCTTTCGAGAAAGTCCCGCAATATGGGAAACAGCGGCACAATGCGGGCTTCATGATTCTTTGGCCCGAGTTCGCCGCCAGTGATGGTAAATGCACCACGGTCAAAATCCACATCGGCGAGGCAAAACGCATTGGCCTCACCCTTCCGCATACCCGAGTAAGCGAGCAGTTCGATGAGATCGGCGGCAGGCTGGCAGCGCGAATCCAAGCCGCGCAGCGTTGCGACCAAGGCGGAGAACTGCTCGCGTGTTGGGATAACAATGGCTCTTTTGTCGCTGCGCCGCCGGACGATGACTTTGGCCGGATTGTCGAGAATCAAGCCCTCGCGCAGCGCGTAATCCAAAACTACCCGCAAGGTGTCGCGCTCTTGATTGAAGGTTGAAGCCGAAACGCCGGGGCTGCGCTTTTCTGCCCATGCTTCACAGTCCACCCGCGTAATGCCCCGCACTGGCGCAACGCCAAAGGTGTAGGATAGCTGCTTGATATTGCCCTCACGCCCGATGATGGACTTTGGCCGTAGGTGCGCCCGCCAGGAGTCCAGCCAGCGCTTGGCGACCTCGCCAAACGTCAACCGGGTGCTTCCGGTGTTGGGGTCAAGCCGAGCGACCTTATCGCGGAAGTCAGCCAATCGGCGAGTAGCCAGCTTGCGGTCGTTGGTCTTGAGCGATCGGCGGATTTGCTTGCCGCCACGCTTGATCAGAGCATAGTAAACACCGGATGAATTTTTGCGATAAAGGCACTCAGCGACCAGTGTGTAACCCGATGAAGCAGGGGCTAGTTGTGGCGTTTTCATACCCCCAAAGCATAGGGTTACATTTTTGGGTTACAAGCTCTATTTTTCCTTCATCTTTTACTTCCATAAGTCGTTCATTTTAAGTATTTTGCCGGCGTAGCTCAGTTGGTAGAGCAACTGATTTGTAATCAGTAGGTCATCGGTTCGAGCCCGATCGCCGGCTCCAGTTTCCCCCTTCGCCCAGCCGCCCGCGTTCCCCGCCGCGCGCCCGCCCGCGTTTCAATGCCCCGCCGCCGGCCCCGCCGTTTTTAGCGGCTCCGCCGCCTTCACTACCGCATTCAGCGGATGGCTCTGGAAAAAATCCCATATCTGCTCGTTGATGTTCACCTTCGTCGCCCACGCGTGCCCCAGCCCCGGCACCTCCACGTATTTCACCTCGTGGCCCGTCGCCAGGTAAACATCCCGCGCCTCCCGCGCTCCCACCACCGGGAAAATCGGGTCGTCCGCGCCGTGGATCAGCATCACCGGAAACTTCCGGCCCGTGTCCAGCGCCCCCAGGTCCAGCTCCCCCAATTCGCTCGAATGCGCCGCCACTGCCGCCACCACCGCCGACCGCTCCCGCCCAACCAAATTCGCAAAATACGCCCCGTTCGACATCCCCGTTACATACACCGCGTTCGCGTCAATTTTATACTGCCCCTCCAGCTTCTTCAACAGCGCGTCGAAAAACGCCAAATCCTCCGCCGCGTGCTCCGGCGTCAGCGCCCAGGCCTTCACCATACCCGCCGGAATTTGCTGCGCCGACGCCCCCGGATAAACCAGGATGAACTTGTGCTCGCCCGCCAGGTCGTCCAACCCGGTCGCCTGCCCCATATTGTCCTTGGTTTGCTCCCCCATCCCGTGAAAGGCGAACACCAGCGCCGCCGGCTTGCGCAAATCCACCGTCGCCGGCACCACCAGCCGGTATTCGCGCACCTGCCCCCCCACCGTGATGGTTTCGTTTGGAAACACCCCCGCGCCACCCGCCGTTCCCGCCACCGGCGCCGCCGTAATATTGCCGCCCGCCGCCGCCACATCCCCCACCACCAACCACCCCGGCATACAAGCCACCCCCGCCACCAACAGCGCCACTAGCAATAGCCGCCTCCCCGCGAGTCCCCAAAACGCGGCCCATTTAATGAAATCAATTTTGCGTAGCCGCGACATGAACCTCGCCACCACCTAAGCCCCAACCCATCCCGCAAGTCAAAACCAAAGGCCGCCGGCCCAGGTGTACTCCACCGCCGGCGCCACGGCCGGCCAAAAAATGGAGCGAGCGAAGGGATTCGAACCCTCGACATCTACCTTGGCAAGGTAGTGCTCTACCAACTGAGCTACGCTCGCGTCGTGTCCGCCGGAAGGGTTCCGGCAGCCGTTAAAGGATTTATCCTGCCACGCTACTTCGCATTGTCAAGCTCCAGCAGCGTCCGCTTCCGCACCGTGTCCGGCACCGCCATGAAGTGCTGCTCCCGCAAATGCGCTGTAAACTCATCGCCAAACAACACCTGCAGCAGTTGCCGCACCTTCTCCTTGTTTGCCGGCTTGTACACAATGTAGAACGGCAGCCGCAGCGGGTAGTCCCCGTTGTAAACATTGTCCTCCGTCGGCGCGAATGACGCCTTCGACCCCCCGGTCACCACGCCCGGGGTCGCCCCCGTGCCCGTCGTCCCTGGCAGCTTGCTCACTGCCGCCCGCTCGAACGCCACATACAGTGCCTTCGCCTGCTCCGGCGCATACCGCCCAATCGCGATGATGTTCGGGTTGTCGGTGATCATCTTCGGCAGGTCCGCCCCGCTCTTCAGGGACACCACGCTCTCCTTCATCGGCGTCCCGCCCAAAATCGTGTGCTTGAACAGCTCGATCACTACCCCGTCGTCGTTACTCGTCGCCACGGCCAGCACCGAGCGCGAGCTCCATTCACCCGCCAGCCCGAGTTGCGACCACTGGTTGATATCCGCCCCCGTCGTCCCGAAGACCCCGATTAGCTCGTCCCGGTCTACCTCGGTGACCGGGTTGTCCGTGTTCACCAAAATATACGCCACCTGGTAGGCATACGTCAGCACCACCAAGTCGCTGCCGGTCGGTTGCTGCCCCACCGGCGCCGCGATCACCGCCATCAGCACCTTGTCCGCCTTCAGTTGCGCCAGCGCCGGTATCGTCCCGGTAAAATCCACCTTCAGGTCCAGCCCGGTCTTCTGCGCAAATTTCGCCAGCGGCTCCCCCACCGCCACCTGCAATAGATCCGACCCCGCCACCTCCACCGTCTGCGCACTGAGCCCCGCCACCCCGCCCAGGCCGGCCGCCACACAAAACAAAAATTGCCGCAACATGGGAATGGATAAAATGGGGAAAGGCCGCCCGCGAGTGGAACCCGCGACCTTCCGAGGGCGCCCATCGCAAAAACCAATAGGAAAAGGCCCCGCCCCCCCGGCGGCAATTCTTTTCGCCGGGCCCACGCTCCGTCCCCCCTTACCCGACCACGTCCAATTCCGGCCATTCCACCAGCTTCCGGTGCAGTGTCCGCCGCGAAATCCCCATCAACTGCGCCGCCTTCGTCCGGTTCCCCCGCGCTTCCACCAACGCCTGCCGCAGCAATCGCTTCTCATTCTCCTCTTTCGAGAACGGCTGCCGCGCCAGCGCCCCGCCCGGCTCGCGCGCTCCTCCGGCCGCACCCGCCACCGGGCCGCCCAAAAACTTCGGGTCCAGGTCATACTCCGTAATTTCCCCCCCGCGCTTCAACACCACCGCGTTCTCGCAGAAATTCCGCAGCTCCCGCACATTCCCCGGCCACCCGTATTTCTGCAGCGCGACCAGCGCCCCCGGCGTCAGCCGCGGCGCCGTCACCCCGTTCTCCTTCGCAAAAAACTGTAAATAATGGTCCAGCAGCAGCGGCAAGTCCTCCGCCCGCTCCCGCAGCGGCGGCAGGTGGATCGGCACCACATTCAGCCGGTAGAACAGATCCTCGCGAAACTCCCCCTTCGCCACCATCCCGCTCAAGTCCCGGTGCGTCGCGCACACCAGCCGCACGTCCACCTGGATCGGCTTCTGGCTCCCCACCCGCTCGAACGACCGCGTCTCCAAAAACCGCAGCAACTTCACCTGCGTCGTCGCATCCAAGTCCCCCACCTCATCCAGAAACAACGTCCCCCCGTCCGCCGCTTCAAACCGCCCGATCCGCTTCTCCGTCGCCCCGGTGAACGCCCCCTTCTCATGCCCAAACAATTCGCTCTCCAGCAACCCCGCCGGTATCGCCGCGCAATGCGCCGCCACAAACGGCCCCCGCGCCCGCGGGCTATTCTGGTGGATCATCTGCGCCACCAGTTCCTTCCCCGTCCCCGTCTCCCCCAGCACCAGCACCGACGCCCGCGACGACGCCACCTGCTTCACCTGCTCCAGCACGTCCAGGAGTGCCTTCGAATGCCCCACAATTCCCTCCAGCCCATATTGCTGGTCCAGCCGCTTGTGCAGCTCCGTGTTCTCCTTTGTCAGACTCTTCTCCTGTAACGCCCGTTTGATCAAAATCTCCAGCTTCTCCAAACTCACCGGCTTCGTCAGGAAATCATACGCCCCCCGCTTCATCGCCTCCACCGCCGTCTCCACATTCCCGTAGGCCGTCATCAAAATGCACACCGGCTTGTAAGGCATCTGCATCGCCTGCTCGATCACCTTCAACCCCGACTTCCCCGCCATCCGCAAATCGGTCAGCACCACCGCAAAAGTCTCCGCCTGCATCAGCCGAAACGCCTCATCCGCATCCGCCGCCTGGAACACCTCATACTCCCCCTCCAATGCTGCGGCCAATCCCTCCCGGGTGTTCTTTTCATCATCCACAATAAGAATGCTGACAGACATGACTAATACCGCGCCCAAGCCAGCAATGAGTCATTATTACCCAAGTGGTCCGGTCGCAATCCGCCTAATATGCCAGCATTTCCTCAAAATAAAAGCAAATTGCGCCATTTTTACCCACAAAATCCTCCGGCGCATTTTGCCCTTTTAATTTTCATTCCACCTTTCCCCAACAAAAATCAATTTCCACTCAGTGCACTAAAATCAGTGTATCAAGCCGCCAATTTCGGGGTTTATTTAGTGATGTAAAGCCCCAGTGTTTCTTCAGTCGAATGGTCCCAGGTGGTTTTTTTTCTAATAAAGCTGCGTGTCGAATGTCTTACCTCCATTCCCATCAACATTCGTCCATGAAAATACCCCCCCTTCTCCGTTATGGAATTATCCCCGTGACACTGCTGGCCATGCTATCGATGGCCCACGCGCAACCCCCCCCAGTCGCCTCCAGCGATCCCAACGTAACTTATCCGCCCCCGCCACCGCCGCCCCCTCTGCCGATGTCGAGTCTATCTGCGGCGCGAGGCACGGGAGGGCCCGGAGCCATGGGGCGCACGGCAACCCCTTGGGGTGCCCTGCCGGCCAACTCGGCCTGGACTTCGGAGCAGGCGATGAATGACGCGTTCCTTCTGCAATTCAACAACACGGGAAATTTTGGCGGCGGACGGATGCCCGCGCCCACGATGCGGATAGACCCCGCTATGCGCGTGCTGCTCACCGATCAGGTGCAAATTGACGGGCCGGCGAAAACCTACTCGGCCGTGTATCGAATTTACAGCCTGGAACTCATCGGCATTGCGATGCACAACCCGCCGGTCGCCTTCGTCGTCGTCCGGCACAAGGACAAAGCGGCGAGCCTGAACAATCGCATTTTGACGGATTTCGAGGTGAGCGCCCTGAAGGAATTGCTCGCGGGCAAGCAAGTGGTTGATCAGCAGGAGAAGACGGACCGAATCGTCGTCGGGGCGGTGCGGGCGGAACAAAGCTGCATTCAATGCCATGACGGCGCCAAGGTTGGCGACTTGCTTGGGGCGTTTTCATATCACCTGAGCCTGGTGGACAAGGCCGCTTCGACGACTCCGAGCAACAACTTGAGTGTGTCCACGCTGCGGCTCGGAGAGCCACCTCCATAAGACGGGGTCAGGTCTCCACTCTTGATACAGCACCGACCGCAATCTCGCAAAATACCGCCGTAAATACCCCTGGCCAAGTTCACAAGCCAATCCGTGTCTATTGTGCGTCCCACCTTCGCTTGTCTTGGCGCGTCCTAACCCTGGCCATTGCCAAGGCCCGATTTTACTGCGTCGGTATCGTCAGCACCGGCGGGCTCTGCGGCACGCTGTTATCCCCCAGGGTGAACAACAGCATAATCAGCGAAAACGTGTGCTTGGACTTCAAGTCCTCGTCACTGATCCAGAACCAATGCTTGTGATAATAGATCTCCACAAACGCGTCCTTCGGCTCCTGCTCCGCGCTGTAGATGTGGATCAGCCGCGGCCGGTTCGAGCCCGGGCCGCCGTCACCCCAGCCCGGATTGACCCGCCCGGCCGCCTGGTCTGCCGGCGGCACGTCCACCTGCGCCGCCATGCTGCTCATGATGTGCATCATCGAGCGCGTCACGACTGCCAGTTCGTGGTCGTCGCCCGGCATCCCGCCGAACACCAGCTTGATATCCTCCGCGTCCGGCGCGAGCTTGAGCACTTGGTGCAGCTCGGTGATGTCCTGCTGCGTTTCCGGCGAGATGTTCTGCGTGTGAAAAGTGAGCACCGTGGTTTCATTCTTGGCCGCATCCACCTGCACATGCACCCCCATCGCGTCCGCCAGTTGGATCTTTCGCATCAACTCAATCGCCCGCAAAAACTTGTCCTCCCCCGCCGCTGTGCCCTCTCCCGCGCGTTGCTCGTTTTTCAATCCGTTGAGCGAGGCCACCCCGGCCAGCATGATCGCGTCCGCCGGAAACCCGGCCTGGATCGCCGAGAATAATGACTCCGGCGGTATCGGCGTGACGATCGTATGGATGAATTTGCTGCCCGTCAACGGCGTGTACGTGATCGTCGGCCGGTCAATGTAGGTCACCGCGCCTCCCAGCGTCACTCCGTTCGTGCCGCTCATGGATTGAATCGAGCCGCCCACGCTGCCGTCTGTCTCCAGCGTATACCCCGCCACAATCTGGCCCACGTCCACAAAAATCGGCGGGTCATCATATCGCAGCTTCACAATGTTCAGCAGCGTCTGGCGCTTCCACGAGTCTGCAATCCCCTCGCTGTAATCAAACCGGTCGCGCGCCACCGTCGAAGGCCCGATCGAATGGCAGCCACTCATCAAGACCACGCTGCCAGACAACATTAGCCTGAAGGCGCTTTTGATTACGGATTTCATGCCGGGCACGGTTCCGTATTATTCACCGTTTGGCAAATAAACAATCTTGCCCAAAAAAGCGCCGGCCTTTGCTTTTCCAGCCCTTCCCTCGCTTGCCCCATTTTTCTCTAATAAACCCCGCTCTCGATCGTCTTAACCTTTGGACGCCTCCCGCGCCGACCCAACGACAAGCCCCTCCCCAACCTTCACCCAATCCCTGTCCTCCCCATGAAAACCCTCCCCGCCTGCCTCCTGCTTCTCCTCACCGCCAGCCTTTCGCTCCGCGCCCAAGGCCCGCAACCCCCCAATCCCCTGATTGATTACGACGGCTTCATGGCCAATGCCGCAGCCGTCGGCAAACTGCGCGAAACCCACCGCGTCTCCGAACAGGACTTCCTCACCATGGCCGCCCAGCCGGGCACCCTCATCTTCGACGCCCGCAACGACGCCAAGTATAAGATGCTCCACATCAAGGGTGCCGTCCATCTCGACCTTACCAACGCCACCGCCGCCGACCTCGCCAAGGTCATCCCCGACAAATCCACCCGCATCCTCATCTACTGCAACAACAACTTCCTCAATGAACCCAGCGCGATGGCCACCAAAGCTCCGCCGACTTCCCTGAACATCTACACCTTCAACACTCTCTATGGCTACGGTTACACCAATGTCTATGAGCTGGCCCCTCTTCTCGATATTAAAAAATCCGTCCTCCCCTTTGAAGGCACCCTCGTTTCGACGCCTAAATAATCACCCAGCCTCGGCTCATAAGCCGGGCATCTATAACCCGCAAAATAAGCATTCTCCGGCGTGCCATTTCCGTCCAACATGGGGCCACCCCACCCCATGAACACCCCTCGCCCCACTCCACCGTCATTCTCCAGTCTCTCCCGCCGCCGCTTCCTCAAAAACACCGCCGCCACCGCAGTCACCGTCGCCGGGGCCCGCTTCCTCCGCCTAGCCGCGCAGACCACCCCCACCGCGCCCGCAAACCCCGCCACTCCCACCGCCGCCGCGACTCCGTCTCCTTCCGCCACCCCCTGGTATCGCCGCGCCTCCCGCTGGGGCCAGACCAACATCACCGAGAAAGACCCCGAGCGCTACGACATCCCC
>CAZDAQ010000095.1:0-10924 GCA_964503425.1 uncultured Opitutales bacterium | reverse complement strand
AGTCAATCTTGCCCTCGATGACCTCGCGCAGGGCGATGTCCTCGGGTTCGAGCTTTTCGAGCGACTCGACGAGGGGCTTCATGCCGAACTTGAGCTGCTTGACGCGGCGGGACACCACGTTGATGAGGATGTTCGCGTCAGGGATGATGGCCTGGGCTTGTTTCAGATATTCGTCTCTCAAGGTATACCTCCGGTTGGCCTAGGATTAGGCGAAAACGGACATACTGCCGGGCCGGGGGCGGCCTTGGCAACCCTTAACTTGCGGAGGGGGGCTTAGGTGCCCTGCCGGAGGGCATCCAGCGAGTAGGAATCATCAAAGCGTTTGACCTTCCAGAGGCCGTCGCGCTGCTCGACGACAACGCGCTCGGGGAAGCTGAAGGCACTGGCGCCGAAGACGGTGGTGGTGCCGGGAGGATCCACGCGGATGGTATGGGTGGCGGCGATGTTGGCGGTGTTGCCGTCCGCGGTGTAGGTGACGGAATCAATGGTGAAGTATTCGAGTTTGATCTGGCCCTGGAGGAAGTCCTTGTTGCGCTGGGCAGCGTAGTTGAAGGGGGCGAGGGCGGCGGTGTCCCAGGCGAAGAAGCGGGCCTTGTCGGGGTCGTTGCGGACGACGGTGGCGGCGAAGCTTGTGTAAGCCATGGAGGCGCGGTTGAAATGCGCGGTGACATAGCCGAAGCCAATATAGCCAAAGAAGGCCAGGAGGAGGAAGATGATGAGGGTGCGGAAGCGCATGGGAGGTGGCCGCGCGAAGGCGGTGGTGAAAGAATAAACCAAGGCCGAAGCGAAGAAGGCCGTGGCGAGGGTCGCACTCCTAAGCTATGGGTTCGCGGTGCGAATGGCAACCGATGCGGGCTAAACAGAGCGCGATTTACCGGCTCTTAACCGCTTCTTGACGGGAGATTTACGCCACGGGCGTTACTTTACGATTTTTTCGCGAAGGCGGGCGGGGAGATCGGCGTTGTTGGGAAAGGCGGTTTCCTCGCCGGACTGCATGTTTTTGACTTTGACCTGACCGGAGGCGAGTTCGTCAGCGCCGAGAATGAGGGCGAGGCGCGCGCCAGTTTGGTCGGCGGCTTTGAATTGTTTGCCGAAGCCGGTGTCCTTGAGCGGGTAGTCCACCGCGAGTCCGGCGGCGCGGAGCTGGGCAACGAGGCCGAGGGCGGCTTGGCGAATGGCGGGGCCTTCGCCAAGGACGAGGTAAACGTCGGGCTTTTCGATGGCGCCGAGGGGGCGTTTCAGTTCGGAGAGCAAATCGGAGACGGTGACGTCGCCGATGGCGAAGCCGACGGCGGGAAGGTCGGGGCCGCCGAGTTTTTGGATGAGGGTGTCGTAACGGCCGCCGCCGGCGAGGGCGCGGGCGGTGCCGACGGTTTGGAAAGCTTCGAAGACAAAGCCGGTGTAGTAGGCAAGGCCGCGGACGATGCGGAGGTCGAAACGGTAGAAATTCTGAAGGCCAAAGGCATTCAGCCGGGCTTTCAGTTCTTCGATTACTGCAGCGCGCAATTGCAGTTTTTCAAGCAATAAGGTGTCACGTCCCGAAAACATTTTTATAGTTTCCGCGTCCGTATATTTATCAATTGGCGTATTTAGGAATGCGTTGATGTTCTCGTACATCTGCGGAGCTCGCGTGGGGACAAAATATTTTTCAAGTTTCTCGACAGTCTCCTCTTTAGATGAGCGGTCCCATTTATCAACGATGGTCAAAACCTCGACCGCTTGGTCCTCAGTTACCTCAAATAGGGCTAGCATGATGAACCATAGTTTCCGGTCGCTTATCCGCACTTCAAATTCGCCTTCTTTTAGGCCGCAGGATTTCAGGGATTCGACGAGGAGGGCGATGGCTTCGGCGTCGGCGGCGGGGCCGGGTTCGCCGAGGATGTCGGCATTGAACTGGTAGAAGGAGCGGAGGCGGCCTTTCTGGGGTTTTTCGTAGCGGAATTGTTCGCCGATGCTGAACCATTTGAGGGGGCGGCGGAGGGAGCCGGCCCGGGCGGCGACGAGGCGGGCGAGGGAGGGCGTCATCTCCGGACGGAGGGCGACCTTGCGGCCACCCTTGTCCTCGAACTCGAAGAGCTGGGAGCGGATTTCCTCGCCGGATTTTTCGAGGTAGAGCTCGAGCGGCTCGAGGACGGGGGCGTCGTATTCGACAAAGCCGGAGCGGCGGGCAGCGTCGCGCCAGGCGCGAAAGAGATGATTACGCGCGGCGCAGTCTTCGGGATAAAATTCCCGGAAGCCGGGGAGGCTCTGGAAGGTGCTCACGGGAGGAAAATGCGAAAGGCGGGGCGGGAAAGCAATGCAGGTTTCCCGAGAGTCAACGGACTCCGCGGAGAGGCGTCCCTACCGGTGGGCGCCGGCGATGGAGCGGACGCCGCAGAAGAAGGACGTGGCCCGGCGCGGGCTCAGACGCCGGGGCTGCCGGGGGTGAGGGAGTTGAGGTCGAGTTTTTTGAGCTCGGCCTTGAGCTCCTTGCCGGCCTTGAACTTGATGACGGCGCGGCGGGGGATGATGACATCCTTCTCGGGCTTGTTAGGATTGCGGCCCACGCGGCTCTGGCGCACCTGGACTTCAAAGACGCCGAAATTTCGCAATTCGACGTTTCGCCCTTGCGCCAGGGCTTGGGCGATGACATCCAGTGCCATCTGCACAGTATCGCGAACTTCCTTTTGCGGAAAGTTAGCTTTCTCGTATATTGCCAGAACGATGTCCCGTTTGGTTAAATTGCCAGGCATGGTCTCCTCCGGTCGCCGCACCCGCAAGGGCGCGAGGTGAAAGTTATTTGTCCTTAGATACTTCCGCATATTCACGAATCTGTCAAATCGTTTTCTCCCATGAGTCAAGACGGCCCCCGTAACCCAATGGAAGAGCTGCAACGCCAGTTGCAGGAATGGCTGCGCGGCACCCGGCCGGGCAGCGGGGCGGAGCACCCCTTTACAACGGCGGCGACGGACGCGCCAGAGCCGCCGCCGGCGGCGCGGGAGTCGGAAACGGAGTCAGAAACGCTGCGGCGAATTCGCGAGTTCTCATTCAAGCCCAGGGAGATACGGGATTACCTGAACCGGTATGTGGTCAAGCAGGATGAGGCGAAGAAGGTGCTATCGGTGGCGATTTGCGACCATTTCAACCATGTGCGGCACTGCCTGGAGAAACCAGACCGCCGGGAGCGGGAATACAGCAAGCAGAACATTTTGCTGCTCGGGCCGACGGGGGTGGGGAAGACTTACCTGATGCGGACCATTGCGCGGCTAATCGGCGTGCCGTTTGTGAAGGCGGACGCGACGAAGTTTTCCGAGACGGGTTATGTGGGCGGGGACGTGGAGGACCTGGTGCGGGATTTGGTGAAGGTGGCGAGCGGGAGCACGGAGCTGGCGCAATACGGGATCATCTATATAGACGAGATTGACAAAATCGCGGCGGAGCACGGACACGGGCGGGATGTGTCGGGCCGCGGGGTGCAGATCAATTTGCTGAAGCTGATGGAGGACACAGAGGTGAACCTGGTGTCGCCGACGGACATGATGGGGCAGATGCAGGCGATGATGGAGTTCCAGCGCGGGGTGCGGAAGCCGCGGAAGCGGACGTTGAGCACGCGGCATATTTTGTTCATCGTGTCGGGGGCGTTCGACAAGCTGGGAGAGATGGTGCAGAAACGGCTCGACCATACGCGGATTGGCTTTGGCAACGAAAACGCGGCGCCGCGCGAGCTGCACGAATACCTGCGGCATGCGGAGACCTCGGACTTCATCAAATACGGTTTTGAGCCGGAGTTCATCGGGCGGCTGCCGGTGCGGGTGGCGTGCGAGGCGCTGGGGTCGGAAGACCTGGCGCAGGTGCTGGTGTCGAGCGAGGGCTCGATTCTCAACCAGTATCGCGAGGATTTCCAGGGCTACGGGATCGATTTCCGGATCACGGCGGAGGCGATTCAGGAAGTGGCGCAGCGGGCCCACGCGGAAAAGACCGGGGCGCGCGGATTGCTGACGGTGCTGGAGCGGGTATTCCGCGACATCAAGTTTCATTTGCCTTCGACGGGAGTGACGGCGTTCGAAGTGACGGACGACACGATTCGCGATCCGGGGTCGGCGCTGCAAAAATTGCTGGCGGACCATTCGCATTTGCAGCACGGGGCGCTGATGGCCGACCTGGACCGGTTCGCGGAGGAGTTCGCGCGGGAGCACGGGATCAAGCTGGTGTTTGACGACGGCGCGCGCGAGGTGCTGGCGGCGGCCTCGCTGTCACTCGACCAGACGATCCGGGCGCTGTGCCAGCAGAAATTCCGCGACTACCAGCACGGGCTGAAGATCATCGCGCGCAACACCGGGCTGGAGACGTTTACGATCACGCGGGCGGCGGCGGAGAACCCGGATGGGGAACTGTCGAAATGGGTGGTGGAGAGCTTTGCGAAGAGCGGGATGGGGAAGAAGGAAGAATCGTAATCGGCAACCGCCGATTTTTAGTTATGGTCGCTTCCATGCCCGAAGGTTCAGCCATTGCCAAAATGTTCGGCGGCATTGCGCCGCGCTACGATTTGGCCAACCATGTCCTGAGCCTGGGAATGGACTTCGGCTGGCGGCGGCGGCTGGTGCGGGCCGTGGCGGCGGCGAAACCGCGGGTGGTCGTGGATTTGGCGACGGGCAGCGGAGACGTGGCGTTTGCCTTGAAGAAGTATCTGGGGCCGGATGTAGAGGTGCGCGGGTATGATTTTTGCGAGCCGATGCTGGCCGAGGCCGAGAAGAAGAAGGCGGCGCTGCCGTATGCGCGGGACGTGAGTTTTGCGTTTGGCGACTGCATGGAGCTACCGCTGGCGGACGAGTCGGTGGACGTGCTGACGATTGCGTTCGGGTTGCGGAATTTGCCGGACCGGGCGCGGGGATTGCGGGAGATGCGGCGGGTGCTGCGGGCGGGCGGGAAGCTGGTGGTGCTGGAATTTTCGCAGCCGGCGCGGTGGTTCGGGCCGGTGTATTTTTTCTACACGCGGCACGTCATGCCGGCGATTGCGGGGGCGCTCACGCGGCAGCCGGACGCATACCGGTATTTAAATGAGTCCATCGCAGCGTTTCCGGGGCGCGAGGCGCTGGCGGGGGAAATCCGCGCGGTGGGTTTTGCGGAGGTGCGACATGAGGGACTGGCGGCGGGGACGGTGGCGATCCATGAGGCGGGGAAATAGCGATTTTGGCGATTCGACGTCCAAAGCCATTTTCCCGGACTCAGTTATTGATTGGCCGGTAGTTTATTGTTTGGAGGCGGGGGCAGAATATCGATTTTTAGCCAACTGAGCGCGGTGCTCGAAGAACCAATCGTGCCATTTGGCGATAAACTCAGCGTGTCGTTCCGGGTTGTCGCTCGAACTATAACTGAAATAGGTATTGGTGATGATGGACAAGGCGTTCGCCGCCCGCCGGCGCACCGCTTCGTCCGGCGAATTAAGCTCATCAATGCATTCGGCCGTAACATTGACTACGCCGACCCTTTGCAAGGTCTGAATGGCGACCTCGCGTTTATTGGGGTCACCGCCCACGAGGAAGTTCGCCAGGTAGGGTATGGTGGCAGCGTCCTGGCGTTGTTCGGCGGTCATGCCGGAAGTGAGGCGCACCGCGGCTTTTTGCGCGGCAGTTGTATTATGGGAGGCAAACACGATGGGCGGCAAGGTGGGTGAGGGATAATCGTATTCGGGCGGTTTTACCGAGGTGAGGCCAAGCCAAAGCAGAAGGCAGAGAATGGGCGAAAACCCCAACAGGATCAGCCGCTGCATCCACTTGTCCGGGGGTATAATGGCGGTCTTCATTGCGGAACACCTTACGAATCATATAAAAACGCCAACCCCACCATCAGGCCATGCCAGAGCAGCAAGATCGTCAGAAATCGGGGTAGTTTCCGCAGATGACTGGCAATGGCGCAACCCAGCCCATAACACAAAACTTGGATCACTGGAGTTCCAAGGGCAATTGACAGGCCAATATTTTCATCATCAATAACTAATATATGGGCGAGCAAGATCGAATAGGGAAAAACAACCTTTACACCTGAAATGTCCGAACGCGTTTCCATTATGCCGCTAAAAAAAACAAACGCGAAAGGGGCAAGCAACGCGAGTACCACGGTCAGGCCAAGAATCCACCAACAGCGTTTGGAGCGGTAAACAAACGCCGTCCGCAACAAAAGCGCAAAAAAGATGAGGCCAAGAAATATATCAAATAACCAGACCACCAAAGGAGGGGTTCCATAGTACACAATCGCGCCGATAGAAACACCCTTGGGGTCGAAAATGTCATGAAGCATAACCATGGTGGGAAGGACTAGGTAGGAAAGGCCAGTCTCATGGCCAGAATGCAAGATGGAGGCGATAGCGGCAAGCAGGGAAGGCAAACCGGTTGGGTCAAGAATTCACAAACAGCGTTTCGAACGACAAATGAACGCCGCCCAAAAGGATGGGGATTTTATTACGCACCTGCGGCATTTGAATGTTTTAGAGCTTGGGCTGGAGGGCAAATTTCGCCAATACCTGAAGGATGGCTTCCTTGTCCAACATTCCGGCCAACCCCGTGCGGGCGGCGCTGTTGCGGCGCGAAGTTTGCCTGGGTGGGTGGGTCCAGATTGGGCATCCGGCGGTGGCGGAGATTTTCGCGCGAGCGGGGTTTGCGTGGGTGGCGGTGGATTGCGAGCACACGGACATGGACCTGCCGCAGGCGGCGGCGGTGTTGCGGGGGTTGCACGGGCGCGGGGCCGTGCCATTCGTGCGGGTGCGGGAAAACCAACTGCTGGCGATTCGGCAGGCGCTGGATATTGGCGCGCAGGGGGTGATTGTGCCGTTGATAAGCACCGCGGAAGAGGCGCGGGCGGCGGTGCGGGCGGCGAAGTATCCGCCGCAGGGGGAGCGGGGCTTTGCGTTTGTGCGGGCGAACAACCATGGGGCGGACTTCGACGCTTATGTCGCTGCGGCGAACGAGCAGGTGGCGGTGGTGGCGATGATTGAATCGCGCCAGGGGGTGGAGAACATTGAGGCCATTTTAGCGGTGGAGGGGGTGGACGGGGTGTTTGTGGGGCCGTATGACTTGAGCGGGTCGTATGGGGTCCCCGGGCAACTGGAGCACCCGGCAGTGGAGGCGGCACAGGAGCGGGTATTGGCGGCCTGCAAAGCGGCGGGGCGAAGTGCGGGGCTGCATCTGGTCACCCCGACTCCGGAGAAGATAAAGGCGGTGCGAGCGCAGGGCTATACCTTCATCGCTTTGGGGATGGATACGGTGTTTTTGGCGGAGAGCGCGCGGCGGGTGCTGGAGGGGTGGTAGTTCCTATGTAAAATGACGTTTGATAATGAGTTGTTTTGGTAACTAAATCATTTGAGTTTAGGTGGTTCCGAGATTTTGAGAGGGATGCCGTTAGAATGGATGAAGAATCGCCCATTAAGCGGTGGCGAGATTAGGCGATAAAGGTTACTTCAGGACGGCAAGCATGCATGAGAATTTACGTTTTATTTACCGCATTTAGTACATATCGTTTTGACCCCTTTGGGGTGGTTTGGCAGAATAGGCCGGAAAAATGAGCGATACACCTCAGTTCCAGAGATTGGCTGGCGGGAAGCGATTGAGCCCAGGCTGCGGAATTACGAGTGAAATGCGCCATTTTTGGCCCGCGAGGTGCTATGGGAAGGGTCTGAGATTTAGCCAAGGGGAAATGGGGGAATACACCCTGCCGGATGCCGGCATTTTATCTTGCACTTTTATCCAAATTTTTACATTATCTTCCGTTTAAAGGGATTTCAGATCACGCCATGCAGATCTTAAGCCATCAACGCCGACGCCCGCTGCTTGCACGCGGGGTGATCCGTTTGATGTGCGTGGCTCTGGCCAGCGCAGGGGCTTGGCTGTCGGCACCGACAGCGTTCGGGCAGTTCATCTACTCGGAAGGTTTTACGGGGACGGACGCTGCGGGCTGGATTGGGGTGACTGACGGGACGAGCCCGGGGCCGCGGCTGACCGCCGGCACAGCACCCAACCCGGCGGACCCTGAATACGGGGCGCCACAAATTGACACCGTGGGCAACGGCTGGATGCGCTTGGTGACGACGACCGGCAACCAGGCCAACGCAGTAACGTTGAACACGGCGGTGCCGTCAGCCGGGGACACGGTGACCATGAAGTTCGACTTTACTATGTGGAACGGGACGGCCGGGGCACCGGCGGACGGTTTGTCCGTTTTTGCCTATGACGCCACTCAGAACGGCCCGTTCTCGACGAATGGCACTTTCACGACGGGTGGCTACGGTGGTTCGCTGGCCTACGCGATGCGCGACGGGACGATTAACGGCATGCCCGGCGGGTATTTTGCGGTGGGCATTGACTCATTTGGCAATTTTCTGAACAACGGGGAAGGCCGTACCGGCTATCCGAATGGAACGAATCCCGAGGGCAATGCGACATTGCTGCCGAACCAAATTGGGTTGCGCGGGCCGGGGAGCGGGCAGACGGGCTACTACGTGCTGGCGGGGACGGGGGCGAACAACTACACGTCGGGCAACGTGGCGATTGCGAGCCTGAACGCGACGACGCAAAACCTGCAATTCCCCACCTATTCGGCACGGCCGGACCAGGACGCCGCGGATTTCCGCGCCGCGGAGGTGATTTTGTCGCCGAACAACACGGTAAGCGTGTACCTGCAAGTCGGCTATACGGGGAACATGAGCCTGCTGTTTAGTGCGAACCTGACCGGTTATGGGACGCGTCCCAGCCTGCTGGGTTTCGGATTTGGGGCGTCCACCGGCGGGAATGATGAAGTCATCGAGATCCGCAACGTGATCGTCACGGCGTCGGGCAATTTCAACAGCTGGTATTGGAGCAACGCGGACGGCAGCAACAAGCAAACGTGGACGGACACGGCGAACACGAACTGGATAGGCGACGGCACGGTGCCGGGTATCGGCAGCAACACGAACGCGACGGTGGTGTTCGACAGCACGGACAACCTGACGGGCAACTACCTGGTGAACATCACGGGCTCGACCAAGAGCGTGGGGGAGATCACGTTTTCGGGCAACGGCTCCTACACGCTGGCGAGCAACCTCACGACCGCCATCAATTTTAACACGGGCAACATCGGCGGCCCGGCGATCATCTCGATGTTAAACAACCCCGGGGGCAACGCGAACCAGACCATTTCGGCCAACATGGCCATCACGGGCAACAACAGCCTGCAGGTGCAAAATTATGTCAATCAGGTCCTAACCCTGTCGGGAAATTTGGCTTTGGGGAACCACAGCGTGGTTTATGACACGACGGGGAATATTGTGGACAGCGGGGTCGTCAGCGGCACCGGAAATGTGACGGTGGGAGACGCCACGGGCTCGGGCACGGGGCTGACGTTGCTCAGCGGGAACAACACCTACACGGGGACGACGACCGTGGACACCAATGCGACGCTGGTGTTGGCGTCGAACAACGCGCTGGGGGGAACCGGGAACGGGACGACCGTCAGCAATGGCGGTGCGCTGGGCCTGCAGGGCAATATCATCGTCGCGGCGGAACCGCTCACGATCAACGGCACAGGCGGACCGATTTACGATTCCGGGGCACTGGTGAATGTGAGCGGGAACAACACCTGGACGGGGAACATCACGATGGCGGGCAATACGACCATTGGCGCGGAGGCGGGCAACTTGACGATCACCGCACCCATCGCCAGCGGCAACCACGCTTTGACGCTGGATGTGGACACCGGGGCATTGCTGACGGCTTCCGGCAACATCAGCGGAGGCACGGGGGGGGCAACCATCACGAAGACCGACGGCGGCACGGCCATCCTGAGCGGCAACAACAGCACGACCAGCAACGTCACCGTCAGCGCAGGGGTGTTGCAGGCTAACGGCAACAGTTCGCTGGGCAACGGCGTGACCTCGACAGTGGCGGCGAACGCAACGCTGGCTTTGGGCGGCGCGGGAGCGACGTATTTGAGCAAAAACATCACGCTCAACGGGCAGGGAGTCAGTGGCGAGGCGGCGTTGTGGAATGCGGCGGGGAGCAACACTTGGGGCAACACGACGGCGGGAACGATCACGCTGGGCAGCGACAGTTCGATTGGCGCCGTTAGTTCCACGACGCTGACGATCGGCGGCAACCTTGCGGCGGGCACGAGCAACATCACTTTTGGCAACGGCGGCACGGGCACGGTGCAGCTTAATAGCAACATCACGTCCACGGGCAATGTGAGCACGGAGACGGTTTCCAGCGGCACGCTGACCGTCAACGGCGCGAACTTCCTGGTCAATAACAGCACGCTGACGGTGGCGTCAGGGGCGACTGTGGACATGACGGCGGGGAATGAAACGGTGGGGGAGATTGCGGGGGCGGGCAACATTTCCGAGAGCAACCGGGTGCTGACGGTGGGCGGCAGCAATCAGAGCGCGACTTTCAGCGGAATCATCAGCGGCACCGGCGGCAACCTGACCAAGGTGGGTACGGGCACGCTGACGCTGGCCGGGGCGAACACCTATACGGGAACGACGACGGTCAGCGCGGGCGCGCTGCAATTGGGGGCGTCGAATGTATTCGCGAATTCCTCGAACCTGACACTGAGCGGAGGGACGATGGACGTGAACGGCTTTTCCGACACACTCGCGAACCTGAGCATGACAAGCGCTTCGACGATAGATTATCAGGGCGCAGCCGGCAATCTGACGTTCAGCGGCATCACCAGTTCGACGACCGGGAACCTGACGATTAACAACTGGGCAGGTTCATTAACGGGCAACGGCACGGATGTGCTCAAGCTGCTGAACAATTCCGAGACGGGCAATTTCACGGTGGTGGGCGGGGTGATTTCCAACATCACGTTCGCGGGATGGGGCACCGGCGCGAAGGTCATCACGACTGGCAGTTTGTTCGAGCTCGTGCCCCTGTTGTCGGGGACGTATTACTGGCGCGGCAACATCAGCAAC
>CAZDAQ010000094.1:0-11041 GCA_964503425.1 uncultured Opitutales bacterium | reverse complement strand
GCCCGCTGCGCCGAGCTCCTCCACCTCGTCGGCCTCGAGCCGGGCCACCTCCACCGCTACCCGCACGAATTCTCCGGCGGCCAGCGCCAGCGCATTGGCATTGCCCGCGCCCTCGCCGTCGAGCCCGAGTTCCTCATCTGCGATGAACCCGTCAGCGCGCTCGACGTCTCCGTCCAGGCCCAAATCGTCAACCTCCTGCGCGACTTGCAGCAGCAGCTCGGCCTCACCTACCTCTTCATCGCCCATGACCTCGCCGTCGTCGAGCACGTCAGCGACGAGGTCCTCGTCATGACCGGCGGCCACATCGTCGAGGCCGCCTCCGCCACCGAAATCTACGCTCGCCCGCAGCACGAATACACCCGCAAGCTCCTCGAAGCCGTCCCCCGCCTCTGACTTCCTTGCGCCGCGCCCTCCCGCCATTGTGGCGTGCGCTGTGCTCTTCTTCACCGTCTTTTTCCCACCTTACCGTGCCGCGCCGCTCCGCCACCCCCCGCAACCACTTTCGCGACTACCAGCCAGTCCGCGATGAAATGTGGCTCGGCCCCGGCCAGCCCCGACCCGACGCCGCCGCCCTCTTCGCCACCCTCAACCGCTTCAGCCTCTCCGAACTCGAGGCCCGCCGCGAACGCCTCGACCGCGCCACCCGCGAGCTCGGCGTCCACTACGCCGTTGTGGACGACCAACCCATTGACGACCAGGAATGGCAGCTCGACGTCCTCCCGCGCCTCCTCGCTGCTGATGAATGGGCCAAACTCGAACTCGGCCTCATCCAGCGCGCCCGCGCCTTCAACGCCTACATCGCCGACGTTTATGGCGAGCAACGCATCCTCCGCGAGCGCGTCGTTCCCTACGAAGTCGTCCTCAGCGACCCCGCCTTCCATCGCCAGCTCACCGGCCTGCCCATCCCTGCCGGCGCCTACGCCCCCGTCGGCGCGGTGGATCTCGTGCGCGACTCTGCCGGTGAATGGCAGGTTCTCGAAAATCACTTCTCCACCCCCTTCGGCATTTCCTACGTCCTCCAATGCCGCCGTATGTTGGCCCAGGCCTTCCCCGAATTGTTCGCCACCAGCGATGTCGCCCCCGTCGCGCCGTTCGTCGCCCAACTCGCCGAGCTCCTCCGCGCCCGCTCCCCGCGCCCCGATCCGCGCATCGTCCTTCTCTGCCGCGGTGAGGACAACCAGTCCTACTTCGAGGAAAGCTTTCTTGGTCGCAACCTCGGCATCCCCATGGTCCAGCCCGCCGACCTCCTCGTGCGCGACAGCCGCGTCTTCCTCAAAACCATCCGCGGCCTGGAACAGGTGGACGTCATCTACCGCCGCATTGAAAGCTCCTCGATAGACCCCATTGCCTTCGGCTACTCCCGCTTTCAGGGCGTGCCCGGCCTCGTCAATTGCGTCCGCAAGGGCAATGTCGTCATCATCAACGCCATCGGCTGCGGCGTGGCCGACAACCGCGCCATCCTTCGCTACTCCGACCGCATCATCACCTTTTACCTCCACGAACGCCCCCTCCTCAAAACCGTCCCCACCTTCACCTGCCGCGATCAGGACCAGGCCATCCACGTCCACCAAAATCTCGACCACATGGTCCTCAAGCCCATCCACGACTTGAACACCATGCAGAAATACTACGGCGCGCAGTTGGACCTCGCCGGCACCCGCGACCTGCGCCCCGCCCTGCTGCGCCGGCCCGACCTCCTCGTCGGCCAGCCGCGCCTCACTCCCAGCCGCACCCCGCGCTTTCTCAACGGCCACTTCGTCCCCCGCAGCGTCTTCCTCCGTACTTTCGTTCTCCTCAGCGACTCGCCCGTCGTTCTCCCCGGCGGCCTCACCCGCCAGGCCCTTGGCGTGGGTGACGGCCCCCGCCTCACCATCATGACCGGTGGCATGAAGGACACCTGGGTTCCCGTTAGCGCGCCCGGCGCCACGACCGCCCCCGCCAACGCCCCCGAAGCCGCCGGCGAGGAATTTTCCATCGGCAGTCGTGTCGCCGAGCGCCTCTATTGGATGGGACGCTACCTCGAACGCGCCGAAAACACCGCCCGCCAGCTCAGCATCCTGGAAACCCTCCGCTGGGACGCCCTTGGCCGTGAAGCCCAGCGCCTCTACTGGCCCCTCTGGCGCGCCGTCGCCATCTCCACCGGCCAGGCCGTCCCCCCGCGCCGCACCCCGCCCAAAGACCTCGCCAGCCTCACCTACGCCCTCGTCCTCGACTCCAACCTCCACGCCTCCGCCCACGCCTGCATCCTCAGTGCCATCAGCAACGCCGCCTCCATCCGCGATGTGGTCTCCCCCGAGCTCTGGCAGGTCCTCAACCAGCTCGGCCTCCAGCTTGAAAAACTCGGTAACGCCCGCGGCCAGTCCCGCGCCCGCGTCCGCGAAACCTGCCAGTTGGTCGTGGACGAAACCCGCCGCGCCGCCGGCGTCGCCGAACGCACCATGCTCCACGACGAAGCCTGGCAATTCTTCCGCGTCGGCACCCGCCTCGAACGCGCCATTGATACCCTCAGCATTCTCCACACTCTCCTTGGCCCCGCTGGCCGCGCCGAGCTGGGCCGCCTCGATCAGGAAACCGACCTCATTGCCCTCCTGCGTCTCCTCTGCTCCCTCGACGCCTACCGCCGCGCTTACCGCTCCCGCGCCTACCTCGAGCGCGTTGTCGCCCTCCTCCTCCGCAATCCCGCCAACCCCAGCAGCGTCGCCCACTGCCTCCGCCAGTTGCGCGTCGCCCTCGCCAATTTGCAATTCCATCAGGACCGCGGCGCCGCCGACTCCCTCCAGCGCGAACTCGACCGCCTCGGCGATGTCTGTGAAACCTCCGACCCCGTCCGCATCCTCGCCCCCACCGGCGGCCCCGACCTCCTCGGCGACCTCCGCCGCCAGGTCGAGGGCTTGCACCCCCGCCTCGAAGACACCTATTTCAGCCACCAGCACCTCTACGCCCAGAAAGCGCAAACCCTCCTCCCACTCGCCTAGTTTTTAATTTTTCATTTTTGAATTTTAAATTTCCCCGCCCCATGCGCTTTCAAATCACCCACCGCACCCAATACGAGTATCGCGCACCGGCCTCGGAGTCCTTTGCCGAGCTCCGCGTCTGGCCGCGTGATACCGCCACCCAAAAAATCCTCAAGCGCCAGCTCACCCTCGACCCCGCCGCCCCGGTGGACAGTTATGACGACTACTTCGGCAACCACGTCGAGTTCTTCTCCCTCCCCTTCCGCCACCACCGCCTCTCCGTCGAAGCCACCGCCGAGGTTCTCACTTCGCCCCCCGCCGATGTCAGCGACGCCCTCGCCGTCACCATCGGCGAAGCCCGCCAAATCTTCAACAGCCAGATGTTCCGTCTCTTCGACTTCCTCCAACCCACCGAATCCGTCCCCCTCGGCGAAGTCCTCGCCCCCATCAAGCAGCGCTTTTTCGAGGCCGGTGCCACCTTGGGCGAAGCCCTGCTCGCGGTGAACTCCTGGATTTATCGCCGCTTTGCCTACCAGCCCGGCGCTACAGAAATCAGCACGCCCCTCGCCCAGGTCATCAAGCAGCGCAGCGGCGTCTGCCAGGACTTCGCTCACCTCATGCTCGCCATGCTGCGCTCCGCCCGCCTCCCCGCCCGTTACGTCAGCGGCTACATCGAACCCTACGACCCCGAAAAAGTCGGCAGCCAGATGGTCGGCGCCGCCGCCAGCCACGCCTGGGTCGAAGTCTTCCTCCCCGGCGGTGCCTGGTGGGGCCTCGACCCGACCAATAACCAGACCGCCGGCGAGCGCCATGTCGTGGTCGCCGTCGGTCGCGAATACGGCGACGTCGCCCCCATGCGCGGCACCTACAAGGGCGCGCACGACCAAAAGCTCGAAGTCATCGTCTCCGTCCGCCGGCGCAAACCTTCCCGCGCCTCCGTGCCCGCGCCCCATCCATGAACCCCCGGTCACCTCGTTTCTCGCGAGTCCTTGCCGCCCTTGCCGTCCTCGCTCTCGCGGCTACGGCTGGTTGCGGCCCGCGCGAAACCCCGGTGGATAAAGCCACCCGCGAAGGCATCCTGCTTCTTGGCAATAATTCCGACCCTTCCTCGCTCGACCCGCAAATCATCGAAACGCTCTCGGACAGCCGCATCAGCGAGGCTTTGTTCGAAGGCCTCACCGTTCCCGACCCCGTCACCCTCGCCCCGCGCCCCGGCGTCGCCCAAAGCTGGGACTATGACGACCAATCCCTGACTTGGACTTTCCACCTCCGCCCCGAGGCCAAATGGTCCAATGGCGACCCCGTCACCGCCCGCGATTTTGTCTTCTCCTACCGCCGCATCCTCACCCCCGCCCTTGGCGCCGACTACGCCAACATGCTCTACCCCATCAAAAACGCCAAAGCTTACAACACCGGCCAACTCAAAGACTTCGCCCAGGTCGGCGTCCACGCCGTGGATGACCACACCCTCAAAATCCAGCTCGAACACCCCACCAGCTATTTCCTCGCCCTCACCTACCATCAAACCTACCTCCCCGTCCATCCCCCGACCATTTTGAAATTCGACGCCTTCACCCGTCGCGACGCCAAGTGGACGCGCCCCGGCTCCCTCGTCGGCAACGGCCCGTTCGTCCTCACCAAGTATGTCCTCGGCGACGTCATCGAGGTCAGAAAAAATCCGCTCTACTGGAATGCCGCCAACGTTCGCCTCAACGGCGTCAATTTCTACCCCACCTCCAATCTCGATGCCGAGGAACGCGCCTTCCGCAACGGCCTCCTCCATGTCACCTACACCATTCCGCTCACCAAAATCGCCGCCTACCGCGCCGCGCAATCCCCCTACCTGCGCATCATGCCGGTCTATGCCCATTACTTTTACACCATCAACACCCGCAAACCTCCCCTCAACGACCCGCGCGTCCGCCTCGCCCTCAGCCTCGCCATTGACCGCAAATCCATCGCCGAAAATGTCGTCCGCGGTGGCCAAATCCCCGCC
Organism: uncultured Opitutales bacterium; assembly: GCA_964503425.1. Taxonomy (GTDB): domain Bacteria; phylum Verrucomicrobiota; class Verrucomicrobiia; order Opitutales; family JABDGR01; genus CAZDAQ01. The sequence goes on along the minus strand of CAZDAQ010000094.1, from coordinate 6,091 downwards.
TACAGCCTCACCCCTCCTTCTCCCCAATACACCTCCCGCACCCAGCTCACTGAAAACGTCGCCGAAGCCCGTCGCCTCCTCGCCGAAGCCGGCTATCCCGACGGCAAGGGCTTCCCTTCCGTCGAATTGCTCTACAACACTTCCGAAGGCCACCGCGCCGTCGCCGAAGCCATCCAGCAAATGTGGAAGGTCAACCTCGGCGTCCAGGTCACCCTCGCCAACGTCGCCGCCCCCGCCTGGATGAATCGCCGCAGCGAGGCCGATTTCCAAATCATCCGCGCCGGCTGGTATGCCGATTACCTCGACCCTTCCACTTTCCTCGAACTCTTCACCAGCGACAACCCCATGGAGCAAACCGGCTGGAACAACCCCAAATATGACGCCCTCATTGTCTCCGCCGCCAACGAAACCGACCCCGTCAAACGCTTCGAGGACTTCCAGCAGGCCGAATCCATCATCCTCCACGACTTGCCCGTCATCCCCCTCTACTACTACACCACCACCATCCTCATCCGCCCTGTCGTCCGCGGCTACGAAAACAACCTTCTCGACCTCCATCCCTACACCGCCATCTATTTCGACCCCAACGCCACCGGCCCCGAACCCCAAAAGAATTAGTGCGACCTTCTCTCCTTCTCTTTTTTTAATTTTTAATTTCGCCGCCCCATGCCTCCCCTTCTCCGCCGCGCCCTGGTCGGCCTGCTCGAAATCATCCCCGTCCTCTGGGTCGTGGCGAGCATCACCTTTTTCATGGCGCGCGTCGTGCCGGGCGGCCCTTTCGACCGCGAGCGCAGCATGACACCCGAAGCCGCCGAAGCCAACGCGGCCTACTACGGCCTCAATCAGCCGCTCTACGTCCAATATTTCCAATACCTCTCCAACCTCGCCCACGGCGACCTCGGCCCGTCCCTCCAAAATCCCGGCTGGTCCGTCAACGAGCTCCTCGCGCAAAAAGCCCCCATCTCCGCCGAACTGGGCTTCTGGGCGCTCGTGGTGGCGCTGCTCGTTGGCATCCCCGCCGGCGTCCTCGCCGCCGGCCGCCCGCGCTCCTGGAGCGATTATCTCCCCATGTCCCTCGCCATGCTGGGCATCTGTCTGCCCACCTTCGTGCTCGGCCCCATCTTAATCCTCATTTTCGGCCTCAAGCTCGAATGGGTCAACGTCAACGGCTGGTTCACCGCCAGCGATCGCATCCTGCCCGCCATCACTCTCGGCCTCTACTTCGCCGCCTTCCTCGCCCGCCTTACCCGCGGCAGCCTCCTCGAAGCCCGCCAGCAGGACTACGTCCGCACCGCCCGCGCCAAGGGCTGCAGCCCCGCCCGCGTCCTGCTCGTCCACGCCCTCCGCAACGCCCTCGCGCCTGTCGTCGCCTTCCTCGGCCCCACCATCGCGGGCCTCGTCACCGGCTCCTTCGTGGTCGAGTCCATTTATCAAATTCCCGGCATTGGCCGCCTCTTCGTCGAGGCTGCACTCGACAAGGACTACCCCCTCCTCCTCGGCGTCACCGTGCTCTTCGCCACCTTGCTCCTGGTCTGCAACTGGATTGCCGACCTCACTCTCGCCTTCCTCAACCCCAAGGCGCGCCTTGAATAAAAAAGCCCACGCTCCCGCCATCGCTTCCACCCTCTGGGCGGACGCCTGGCGGCGCTTCTGCAAGCACCGCGTCGCGCTGTCCTGCCTGATTCTTTTGACCACCCTCGTCCTGCTCTGCGTTATCGGCCCTTTGCTTTCGCCCTACGATTACAGCAGCCAAAATCTCGCGCTTGGCCCCACTCCGCCCTCGCTCGCCCATTGGTTTGGCACCGACATGCTTGGCCGCGATCTGCTCTCCCGCCTCCTTGTCGGCGGCCGCGTTTCCCTCGGCATCGGCCTGCTTGCCACCGCCATCGCGCTGATCATCGGCGTCCCTTGGGGCATGGCTGCCGGCTACATCGGCGGCCGCCTCGAGCGTGTCATGATGCGTATCGTGGACATCCTCTACTCCCTCCCCTTCACCTTGTTCGCCATCCTGCTCATGGTGCTTTTTTCCCAGCCCATGCAGACGTTGCTGCACAAACTTCATTGGGATTCCTGGGCGCCTTTCGGCCAACTTTGCCTGCTCTTCCTGGCCATCGGCGCGTTCGAATGGCTCACCATGGCCCGCGTCGTCCGCGCCCGCAGCCAGGAACTCAAAAGCCTCGCCTTTATCGAAGCCGCCCGCTCCCTCGGCCGCGGTCCCACCGCCATCCTCTGGCACCACCTCCTGCCCAACCTCGCCGGCCTCATCATTATTTACGCCACCCTCACCGTCCCCGACGCCATCCTCATGGAATCCTTCATCAGCTTCCTCGGCCTCGGCGTCCAGCCCCCGCAAACGTCCTGGGGCGACCTCATCAAGGCCGGCGCCGATGTCATGGAAGAATACCCGTGGATTCTCATCTTCCCCAGCATCTTCTTCGCCGCCACCCTCTTCGCCCTCAACTTCGTCGGCGATGGCCTGCGTGACGCCCTCGACCCCCGCGCCAGCCGCGGCGATTAGCCTCCCCGCCTGCGTCACTTGAAGCCAAACAACAGCTTCAAATCGTCCCGCAATTCCGGCCCAATCTTCGGCGCCGCCGTGGGCTTCGCCGCATCATACAGCAGCGTCTCCCGGCAATTGCACTCCGCCGCCGCCTTCGGATCATAGCTCACCAGCGCGATCGCTCCGGGCTTGCCCAGTCCCGGCACCCCCGCCCCCAGCGGCGTCCATTGCTTCGGCAAACCATACCACGTAAAATCCACATCCCACCCTTCCACTCCTCCCTTGGGCACCGGCTTCGTCAGCAATCCCGGGTAGCGGCTCACGAAATCCGGTACCTCATGTGTCGTCACCCGCAGCGTGAACGCCGTCGGCAGCCCCCGGATGTAGCTGGCGAACCCGTGGAACTTCCCCGCCTTCACCGCCTCGAAAAACGCCAGCTCGTCAAACGCCGTCAGGTTCAGCCCGTTGTAAAGCCCGTGCACGTTCGGCGAGCCAAACTTCTTCGCGTCATACCAGGGCTGGAAATTGTCCGTCAGCCGCACGCCGACTTCAAAATGCATGTGCGCCCGCTCCTTCGGTATCGCCGGCACCGCCGAGTGCCCCATCTTCCCAATCGTTTGCCCCGCCGTCACCAGTTGCCCCACCGCCAGCCCCGGCTGGATCGCCGAGAGATGCGCATACAGCGTGTAAACCGGCGTGTCCGCCCCCGGATGCTCCAGCACGATATACCGCCCATACGAACTATTCCCCGGCAGGTTGCTGATATACGCCACCTTCCCCGCCATCGCCGCATAAACCGGGTCCACCGGCTCCCCCGTCCGGTCCCGCTGCACGCACTTGATGTCAATGCCTTCGTGAAACTTGTGCCCGTCGTCCCGCACGCAGCCGAACAACCCCGAATGCGGGTCGCCCGTCCCGGTATCTTGTATCCACGTGCTCAGGTTCGCCCCTTGGATGAACCCCTGGTTCGGCGTCGGCCACTCGATTTGCCAACCCTTCACCGTCCACCCCTGCGCCGCCACCGGCGGGGTCGTGACGGGTGCGCCCCGCGGCGGATCCGCCGTCGCCATGCGGCTCGACAGCACGACGCCCGCCAGCGCCAGTAACAGGCTCGCGGCCCCGCCCGCGCGCACTCCCTGCCATAATCCTCGTAGTGACATAAACATCCTTGTCCAGCGTCCGTGCTACCGGCGCATCGCCTGGAGCTTGTTGATCGAGTCCTGCAAATCCTTCGCGTATTGCACCAGTTGATCGTCGGGAATCTCGACGAACACCGTCATTTGCGCGTCCTCCAGCGGTTGTTCGATCATGCACGCCCCGATCACCGCGCCGTTCACCATCGTATACATCATCAACCCCGGGTGCAGCGCCGTGTCGCGCCACAGCTTCCGCTGTCCGTCCTGGTTGAATTGGAACACGAGGCACCGCACGTTTTGCGACACCCCCACCGACACGCTTTCCAAATCCAATTCCGTCAAATCCGTGACCGGAATGCACCGGTAGGTCAATTTCGTGATCGGCATAACCACCGGTATCCCGACCTGCGGATCCAGCGTCTGAAATCCAAAGGTGATCAGCTTGCTCGGCAGTTCCCGGCTCGTCGAGCAGCTGTTCAGCAGCAGCCCTGCCAGTCCCAGCAGCAGCGCCGCCAGCCAGCGCCATGCGCCTGCCCGTCGAAAGAGGGTGTTTTCCATGGTGTTTTCCATCTTCAATAAGCCAGATGATGCAGTTGTTTCTGCAATGCCGCAACCCCTTCCGCGCTCATCTCCGCCTGCGCCACTACATACTCCTGTTGTGTCTTCAGGTGCATATACCGCTGCTGTCCACCCGCTGGCCGCCCCACCGGGCGCAGCACCCGCTTCCGCTCCAGTTGCAACGCCAGGAACTGCATCAGCATCTCCTTGTCCGGTCCCGCCCCGCCGCTTTCCTGCGCCAGCGCCAGGAACATCTCCTCCGCCGAAGCCAAAGCCTGCCGCCGCTGCGCCGCCGCGTCCTCATCCTCCACTTCCCGCACCCACCGCCCCAGCACTTCCCCGGGCGCCTGCCACCCTTCCGCCTCCTCCGCCCCCAGGTCCGCCCGCAGCAATCCTTCCGCCCCGCGGTAAATCACGCTCGTCACCTGCTCCCCCAGCGCAAACACCCGCCCCGAGACAAACGAGGTTCGCGCCAGCGTCTTTATGGGCCAGTCAGTCATGTTTTCGGTGAATTTAAGGCTACTCTGCGGGTTTTTTTTGCAAATCTCCTTTTTTGGTTTACGTAGCTTGGGCATATTCGCAATGAATTTCGCCGCCCCCGGCGTTTTCACCCCCCCCACTTTTCGGCCCGCTTCCTGCATTCCGCACCTGCCCACCCACCTCTTCATGTCCCGCATCATCGTCATTGGCGACGTCCACGGCTGCTACGCCGAACTGCTCGACTTGCTCGATAAGCTCCAGCCGGCCAAGGACGACCGCCTCGTCTTCCTCGGCGACCTCGTCAACCGCGGGCCCGACAGCCATGGCGTCGTCTCCCTCGTCCGCTCCCTCCCCAACACCGTCTGCCTCATGGGCAACCACGAGCTCCGCCTCCTCGAATACCGCAAGGAGCGTGACCCCAAAATCCTCAAGGACTACGACTGGGAGACCGTCCGCCAGCTCGACGAGCAGGACTGGCGCTACATCCAGGACCTCCCCAACACCCAGAACCTCCCCGACATCCAGACCGTCTGCGTCCACGGCGGATTCCTGCCCGACATCCCCTGGTTCCGCCAGGGCGCCGAAATTGTCACCCGTATCCAGGTCATTGACGCCGACGGCAAGGCCCGCAAACGCACCGAAGCCCCCGAAGGCCGCTACTGGGCCGACGAATGGAAAGGCCCTCCCTTCGTCGTTTACGGCCACACCCCCCGGCCCGATGTTTACCGCCGCCCCTGGTCTCTCGGCCTCGACACCGGCTGCGTTTACGGCGGCTTCCTCACCGCCGCCATCCTCCCCGAACGCGAAATCGTCCAAGTCGCCGCTCACTCCAAATACGTCGGCTAGACGAAGCTAAATACCAAACATATTGCGATCAGAACGAACCAACTTAGGCAAATCCAAGTGGAGATCCTGTCTGCCATGCGTCCCAGCACTTGATTGCGTCCGGACATGTGCTTTGGAATCTGACTGAATACATTGGCCGCAGCATTAATCACAAAAGCCAGCCAGATCCAGCCGAGCAACATTTCCGACTGATGGATTTCCCGATGAAAAAGTTCCTTATTATTGACAATAAACTCTCCCACCGAAATCGGAAGCACTGCATCCCGGAAATGCTCATACTTCCACACAAGGCACGCGTAAAAAGCCGCCGTTAGCCACAACCCCACCATCATCGCCGCCGCCCCGACTGCCATCACCCAAGCCGCCATCCCCAACCGGCAACTGGGCCGCGGCGAGCCCGATTCCATTGCTTCCATCGGCAAAATCTGTTTTTGAAGAGGGATCATGACGGGGAGAGCGGGTTGAAGTCATGTTAGGGATCATACCAGCACGCGCAAGCATCCGCCTCAGCCCCCAACCCAACGCAGCCAACCGAGCCAACGCATCAAACCCATCAAACGCAGCCAACGCA
>CAZDAQ010000093.1:372-11133 GCA_964503425.1 uncultured Opitutales bacterium | reverse complement strand
CATTGTAAAGCTCGTCCGGGTCCTTCCAGCACATGCCGGCTTTGCGGAGGTGCGGGGAAGCTTCGTCGAATTTAGGGAGGCCGAGGGCACGCTTGGTGCATTGAACCAGGTGCGGCGCAAGGATGACGCAGCCCGTGTGGCCGGTCCAGCCCTCGGGGTCGAGCGCGGCGTCGTTTTCGGCAAGGGCGGGATGGCCGGCGTTGCCGAAGATGGACTCGACGAAATCAAGGTTGCTGACGAGGTTGCCCGGCGCGAAGAAGCGGACCTCCATCGTTTGCGGGCGGGTTTGACCGGGGACGGCGGGGACGACGAGCGGACGCAACAGGAGCGACACCCAAAGTTTAGCCTGGGCCTCCTGCTTGCCGGTGAAGGGCAGGCGCATGATGTCCTCGGGCGGGTTGAGGGCGGCTTCGAGGAGGCGGGAGAAAACGAGCTTGGGCACGGGCAGTTTGTCGCCCTGAATGGGCAGGCCGCCCTCGCAGACGTGGAAGACGCCCTGGGTGGTGCGGCGGTCGCTGCGCGGGTTGTGGAGGATGCCCTGGCGGATGCGGTAGGTGCTGAGGATGCTGGACTCGAAACGGTCTTCGTTGGGCGGCAGGGAAAGCAGGCGGGCGAGGCCATGGCGGTCGAGGACGAGGGTGCGGCGCGGGAGGGCCGGGGCGCCGGAGGGGCGGACATCACGGAAATAGTCGTCGAGGTAAGTCTGAATGCGTTTGTCCACCGGACAGGGCTGGCCGTCGAGGAGACGGGCCTGCTCCTGGTAGTTGACGAGGAGGGGCTGGGCGAGCTTGAGGAGGGGGTAGTCGGCGGCGGTGCCGAAAATGGGGGCGCCGATGGCGGCCAGTTTCAGGTTGGCATATTCGACGAGGCCGGCTTCGGGCTGGGAGCGGGTGGGGGAGGCGGGGTCGAACCCGATGGCGGCCTTGAGGTCAACGGCAGACGGCGGTGTCATAGGGAGTTGTAAGGGCTTGGTTGGTAAGGGGACGCAACACTGTCCGTTTGCCAGAGAAGCCGGTGGAACGGGGGCAAAATGCGGCGTTTAGCCCATCGCTAAAGCAACTTGCGTTCCCATCCGCAGGCTGGAGGGAGAAAATGGGGCGGGAGAAATATTTTGCAAACCGGGACTTGACTTTATCCAACTTTCAGTAAATACTGAAACTACAGTCTAAATCTTCGTGACCAAATTATAATCCATAAAAAACCATGAATGCGACCGTCATTTGTTACGTCATTTATATCGCGGTCAGCCTGGCGCTGACCATCTGGGTGGCTTCGACCCTGCACCGGAACGGGCGGGTGTTCCTGCTGGAGGCCTTCCACGGGAATGCCGAGATGGCGGACTCGGTAAACCACCTGCTGGTGGTCGGTTTCTACCTGATCAACGTCGGTTACATCGCGATGGCGTTGAAATACGGGGAGAAGCCGGATTCGATGCAGGCGTCGTTTGAATTTCTGAGCACGAAGCTCGGGCTAGTGCTGCTGGTGTTGGGCGGGATGCATTTCTTCAACATGTTCAACTTCGACAAAATGCGCCGGAAAGGCCGGCGCGCGCCCGCCGGGGAGCCGCCGGTGATCCTCGCCACGCCGCGGGTCTGAAACAGATTACGGAAATTGCATCCACGCTCTCCATGAATACTCCAACTCCTGAACCCGCCGACAATGAACTGCGCGAGGTGCGCGACCGCTTCATCGCCCAATGGGGCGTGATGGGCGCGGCCTGGGGCATCAACCGGACGATGGCACAAATCCACGCGCTGCTGATGGCGGCGCCCGCGCCGATGTCCACGGACGAGGCGATGGCGGCGCTGCTGATCAGCCGCGGGAATGCGAACACGAACCTGCGCGAGCTGGTGGGGTGGGGACTGGTGCGCGTGGTGCTACGGAAGGGGGACCGGAAGGAGTATTTCGAGGCGGAGAAGGACCCGTGGAAAATTTTCTGCATTGTGGCGCGGGAGCGGCAGCGGCGGGAGATCGAGCCGGCGGCGCAGGTGCTCCGGGAATGCGCGGAGCGCACGGCGAAACTGAAGGGGCCGGAGGCGGAGGCGTTCCACGGGATGATGCAGGCACTGGGCGAGTTTGTCAGCCTGACGGCGGCGACGATGGAGAAGATCTCGCGGCGCGAGCGCAGCAAGATCGTGCCGCTGCTGCTGAAGGCGTTGCGGTAGCGCAGGATTTTTGCAAACCAAACGCGAACGAGACGACCACCATGAGAAAACCGCTGCGTTTGATTTTGGAATTCCTCGGGCCCGCGGTGATTGCGTGCGGCCTAGTGATGGCTTTTGACTGCGTGAATAACTGGCACTGGCCGGAGTGGAATGTGGCGGCAGGTTTGTTGGTTTACAGTTACGGTTTTGCCGTGCTGCCGAGCCTCATATACGCCGGAATAATGGAAGGTGCTTTCAGGCGGGGCATGCAGGGACATTCCTGGGCGACAGTGGGTCTTTCAACTTTGCTTGGGGCCTTGGCCGGCACGAGCATCAGTTTCGTAATCAGTATAATTTCAAGAGGTTCTTCAGTTTCAGATTTTGCAGTTATCACAGCTGTTTTTGTGGTGATTGGCGTGGCGGTCGGCCTGATACTTGGCCTATTGATCAAGGCGCTGTCACCGGCGGCGGAGGCGGCAAGGCCGGGGCACCGGCTGATGCGCTGGGACCGGCCCTTTGACGAGCGGGTTTAGGGGCTGATTACTGACTCGGACACTTACGGCGCCGAAGCGGGGGGCCGGATGACTTCGACGCGGACGAAGCGGCTGTTGACGACGCCGCCGCTGTTCTTGATGCGGATGAAATAGCGGTCGCCAGCGTCGGTCACCTTGAGCGGGCTGAAGGTGAGGGTGGTGGTCTTGGTGCCGCTGAGGTTGCCCCCGTCTTTAAGCATGGTGCCGCCTTTATACCACTGGCAGGAAACCGCGGGGACGCCTTCAATGGTGCAGGTGATGCTTTGCACGCTGTTGGCGTTGGCGAGGAGGTTGGGCGGTTCCTTGAGAAAGCGCGCGGCGAGGCAGCGAATGCCAGTCACGGGGCCGGCGACGTTGCTGGTGCGGTCCACGGCGCGTGCAATGACCCAGTAGTAATACTTGACGCCGGTGGTGGTCTGCCGGTCATTGAAGCGGACGATGCGGATATGGGCGCGGAGGGTGGCTTGGGTGAAATCGGTGACGGTGCCGCGGTAGAGATCGTAGTAGCTGGCGTCCTGGGAGGCGTTCCAGGAGATGCGGACGCCGGTGTTGTAGCTGGTGGAGGCTTTAAAGTTGGTGGGCTTGCCCAGGGTAATGATGGGGGTCGTGGTGGTCTTCGCTGCGGGGGTGGCGGGGGCGGCGAAGGCACCGCCGAGGCTGCCCAAGGCAAGCACGGCGCAGAGGAGCCAGGGACGGGGTCGGAACTTTGAAATCATTGAGACAAGTAACATAACACTTCCGGGGCGCGGGGTCAAAGGTGTAAATGGCAAAATGACCCGGCCCGAGGCTGAGGCAATAAATAGAGCGGGAGGGGGTGGGGGATATTCCCGAATGTGTTTGGGCTTCCCAAGGGCGGGAGAAAGTGACAACTTCGCGGGCTTGTTTGTCCCCCCTAGAAACCCGCCTGAGGCGTTCGAGTTGCGCCGCATTGTCTGTGCGGTGTGCGTGTTGATGCTGCTGCTGGGCAGCGGTTGCGCCGACGCGCCAAAGAAAACGGTGGGTTACGGAGACGGCATGAAATTCCAGGAAAACGCCAAACCCTGAGCGGACCGCCGGGGCCATCCATTCCATGTTGCGTTGCCACAATCTGACCGTGCGCCCCGGGGCCGACCCATCGGCGGCCCCGATTCTCGACCATGTGTCGGCGGCGTTTCGGGCGCGGGGGATGAATGCGCTGATCGGGCCGTCCGGCTGCGGGAAGACGACATTGGTGAAGGCGATGCTCGGGCTGGTGCCGCGAGACGCGGACGGGGAAGTGTGGCTGGGGGAGGAGCAAATGCTGCGGGCGGAGGATTTGCTGGGGCGGGTGGGGTTTGCGCCGCAGTTTAGCATCGCCCAGCCGAAACTGACGGTGGAGGAATGCCTGCGCTACGGGCTGGAATTGAGCGTGGCGGACGCCGCAGTACGGGCGGAGCGGCTGGAGCGGATGCTGGGGGTGATCGGGCTGGCGGAGCACCGGCACAAGCGCGTGGAGTCGCTTTCCGGCGGGCAATTGCGGCGGTTGGGGCTGGGGCTGGAGCTGACGGTGGACCCGCCGACGCTAATTTGCGACGAGGTGACCTCGGGGCTGGATCCGCTGTCGGAGAACACGATTCTGGAATTGCTGCGCGGACTGGTGCGGGAACAAGGGAAGACGATTGTATGCATCATCCACAACCTGGCGAAGCTGTCCTCATTCGATTTGATTACGGTGGTTTACGCGGGCGAAGTGGTCTTTCAGGGGGACTTGGAGGAGCTCCACGCGCATTTCGGCGTGCCTGACGCCCTGCGGCTTTATGACGCTTTGAACACGCAGCCGGTGGCGTTTTGGCGCGAGCGCTGGGCGCACGCACACCGGCCGGCAGAGGAGCAGGCGGTGCTGCCCGCGCCGGCCCGGGTGACGCCGCCGGGGTCGGCGAGCCAGTTCTGGACGCTGATGCACCGGCGGGTGCGGCTGCTGCTGCGGGACCACGGTTTCCTGTCGTTGGTGCTGGCAATTACATTTGGGTTTCCGATTCTGGTGGTGATTTTCGCGCTGAACGGCCTGTCGCAAATGCCCGCGCCGCCGGACCAGAGCCCTTCGATTGAGGCGATGCAGCGGACGGTGGAATACGGCAAGACGGCGGCGCAGACGGCGTCGCTGGTCACCGGGCTGATCATGTTTCAGGTGATTTTGTTGACGTTGATGGGCGCGAACAACGGGGCGCGGGAAATCGCGGCGGAGCGCCTGTTGTATGAGAAGGAGCGGCTGACGGGGCTGCGGCCGATGGCCTACACGTTGTCGAAGCTGGTGTTTACGGCGCTGCTGGCGGCGTTGCAGGGGATATGGATGACGGGATTCGTGAAAGTGATTTGCTCCTTTCCCGGGCCGTGGAGCACGCAGATGGCGATGTTCGTGATGTCGTGCGTGGCGATGACGTGGGTGTGCCTGGCGTTTTCAGCGCTGCTGACCTCGGCGGAAAAGGCCTCGACGCTCTCCATTTACCTGGTGGGGTTCCAGTTGCCGTTGTCGGGCGTGGTGCTGGCGCTGCCGAGCTACCTGGTGTGGGTGTGCCGGCCGTTCATCAACGCCTACTGGGCGTGGGCGGGGTATTTTTCCTCAATGGACCAGACGCGGTTTTACGACGCCTATACTTACACGAATCCGGAGACGGCGGTAACCAGCCCGTATATGGCGGGGTTCGTGCTGGGGGTGCACGCGCTGGTGGGGGCGGGGCTGGTGTATTGGGGCTGCCGGCAGCGGCGGTGGAATGCGTAACCAACCGATAGTAAACTGCTTTTTCAGAATTGCCGGGGTTGGGGGTTAAGCGGTTCAGAGGCGGGCAACAAAAAGCCCCGCGTCTTTTGGGAGCGGAGCTTTGGGTTTGCCGCGGGTCGGCAAAGGGCAGGCCGGGCAACGGCCGCCGGCCTAGTAGTCGTCGTAGGTGAAGAGGCCGCAGAGGAGAGTGACCTGAGTGCCGCTGACGTTGGGGCGGCTAATCACGTCATTCGAGTGCAGCGTGGCGCTGTAGGCAGCGGTGTGCGCAAAAGAGTCGGGCTTGATGGTGACAAGGTTAAAGAAGTTGGTGTCCTTGTCGGCAAGGCGCGGGTCGGAATTCGAGCAGCCGACAACCGCGAGTGAAACAACCGCCAGGGAGGCGGCGAAGAGGGGGGTAAGGGTCTTTAGCAGCATACGAGAGGGGACGCTAATGGGGTGCGGGCGCGGTTGGCAAAACTTTTTTTCGGGAATATTTGGAGGTCGGAAAGTGAGTGAAAGGTGGATGATGAAAGGTGAAACGGAGAACGAGGATTGAGCGGGGAAAGGGTCAGGCGACCTGAGCCTGGGTGGAGGCGTCGGGCGGGGGGAGATACATGTAGGTATGGTAGAGTGCGGCGCCGATTTCGTTGAGGGAGAGCTGGGTGCGGTCGAGGTATTCGTGGAGGCCTTCCTTGAAGATGTCGTCGGCGGTGCAGTAGGAGAGGTGGGACATCATGCGGCCGCAGACGCGTTCGGCGTTGTTGGTAAACTGGTCGAGGGGGGTTTCGGAGACGCGGTGGAGGCAGGCGTTGAGTTCCTTGAGGCAGAAGCGGAGGGAGCGGGGGAAGGTTTCGTTAAGGAGGAGGAATTCGACGACTTTGACGGGGGAGGGCGACTCGACGTAAACGCGGTGAAAGGCCTGGAGGGCGGAGCAGGAGCGGAGGATGGCCATCCATTGGGCGATGTCGAGGGCGCCGCCAATGTCGGCCTGGCGGGGGAGGAGGATGTGATACTTCAGGTCAATGATGCGGGTGGTTTTGTCGGCGCGTTCGAGGTAGCGGCCGATTTGGAGGAAGTTGTAGGCGTCGTCGCGGGGGTAGGTGGCGTGGGTGAGGCCCTGGAAGGCGTGGATGTATTTTTTGACTTCGCGGAAGAATTCGTGGACGCCGGAGCGCCAGACTTTTTTGGCGGTGGTGGAGCGGAGGAAAAGGTAGAGCTCGTTGATGGATTCCCACATTTCGGCGGTGATCTGGTCGCGGATCATGCGGGCGTTTTCACGGGCGGCAAAGAGGCAGGAGAGGATGGAGTTGGGGTTGCCGCGGCTGAAGGCGAGGAAGTCGGTGACAGTCTGGCTGTCGGCCTTGTCGTAGGATTTGGCGAAGGCGTCCTCGTCGCAGAGGGCGCGGAGGATGGGCTGCCAGTGGTCCTTGACCTTCTGGTCGTCGAGGTTGGAGAAGTCGAGGAGGAGCTGGAGGTTGACCTCAATGAGGCGGGTGAGGTTCTCGGCGCGCTCGATGTAGCGGGAGAGCCAGTAGAGGCTGTCGGCGACGCGGGAAAGCATGGGGGGAAAGGATGAAGGATGATGGCGGAAGGATGAAGCCCAAAAAGAAACGGAGGCTGGGGGATAGTAGAATGGCTAGAGCGGGAAGCGTGCCGAGTCGAAGGGAAAGTTGCGAGGGGTGCGGAGTATGGGGTGAAATCGGGCGTTGACCGGCGGGGCGGGGGATGATTTTTTGGACAGTTTCCGGGGGCGCGGGGTTGCGTCCCGGGGAACTTTCGAGCTTACCCGCATTACCTTTATTACCGTGACTATCGCCGTAGAAAACATTTCCGACACACGCAAAGCGCTGGTGGTGACCGTGCCCGCCGCGGACATGGCCAGCGAGGAGCAAGCCGTGCTGGGGGAGATCGCGAAGCAGGCGCGGCTGCCCGGGTTCCGCCCCGGCAAGGCGCCGGCGGAGATGGTGCGGAAACGCTATGCGAAGGAGATTGACGAGGAACTGCACCGCAAGGTGGCGGGGAAGGCCTACGAGGAGGCGCTGAAGGAATCGAAGGTGAGCGTGTTTCAGGTGGTGAACATGGAGGGTCCGCCGTTCAAGCGGGGCGAGGACGCGGTGGTGAAATTTACGGTGGATGTGGTGGCGGAATTTGCGCTGCCGGAATACAAGGGTTTGCCGGTGCAGGCGAGCGGGACGGACGTGGCGGACGCGGAGGTGGAGGCGGCGATCAAGGAGCTGCGCGAGGCGCGGGCGGATTACACGGTGGTGGAGCGCGCGGCGGCGGCGGGAGATTTTGTGAAGTTGAATTACGCGGGGACGCTGAACGGCCAGCCGATCGCGGAGCTGGCGCCGGAGCGGACGATTTTGGGCACGCAGAACGGGACGTGGGAAGAAGCCGGGTCCACGACGGCGCCGGGGGTGCGGGCGGTGATTGACGGCGTCATCGGCATGAAGGCCGGGGACAAGAAGGAAGTGACGCAGGCCTTTGCGGCGGATTTGGACGTGGCGGCGCTGGCCGGGCAGACGGGGACGTATGCGCTCGAAGTGCTGGAGGTGCGCGAGAAGCGGCCCGCGGCGCTGGACGAGACGCTGTTGAAATCTTTGCAATGCGAGACGGTGGAGCAACTGCACGCGCGGGTGCGGGATGATTTGAAGTCGCGCAAGGAACAGCAGGCGCAGGCGTCGAGCCGGGAGCAGGTGGTGAAGGCGCTGACGGGGGCGGTGGAGTTCCCGCTGCCGGAGAGCGCGGTGGAGAACGAGACGCAGGTGGTGTTGCGCGATTACATGGAGCGGCAGATGCGCCAGGGCGTGCCGGAGGCGGAATTTGAGAAGCGCAAGGACGAGCTGTTTGCCGGGGCGCGGCAGGCGGCGGCGAGCCGGGTGAAGCTGAACCTGATACTGCAAAAAATTGCGGAGAAAGAAGGCCTCAAGGTGGAGAGCGAGGATTTGCACAAGCGGATCATGCAGGAGGCGATGATGGCGCGGCAGCGGCCGGAGCAGATCGTGAAGCGGCTGCAGGAGGACCGGCAACTGCTGGGGCAACTGCAGCGGGCGGTGCTGCACGCGAAGACGCTTGATTTCGTGGTCGAAAAGGCCAACATCTCGCCGCTGGCCGCCGTTTGACTTATGGAGGTGGCGGCGCGATTTGCGCGAACGATTTGATTTTTCAAAATTTCCAGATAACCTACACCCGTGCCTTACTACCTACCATTAGTCTATGAACGCGATGGGCGCAATGAGCGCTCGTGGGACATCTACAGCCGGCTGTTGAAGGACCGGATCGTGTTCATCGGGACGCCGGTGTATGACGACGTGGCGAACGCGGTAATCGCGCAACTGCTGTTTTTGCAGATGGAGGACGGGAAGAAGGACATCCATGTGTATATCAACTCGCCGGGCGGGAGCGTGACCTCGGGGATGGCGATCTACGACACGATCAATTTCCTGTCTTGCGACGTGGTGACGTATTGCGTGGGGATGGCGGCGAGCATGGCGACGGTGCTGCTGGCGGCGGGGGCGAAGGGGAAGCGGTTCGCGCTGCCGAACAGCCGGGTGATGATCCACCAGCCGACGGGGGGCGCGACGGGGCAGACCTCGGACATTTCCATCGCGGCGAAGGAGATTTTGCGGTGGCGGCGGACGATCAACGAGACGCTGGCGAAGCACTCGGGCAAGACGATGGAGCAGATTGAAAAGGACTCGGACCGGGATTACTACATGACGGCGGACGAGGCACTGGCCTACGGGCTGGTGGACCATGTCGTGTCGAAGCCGGAGCCGAAGTAAGTGAGGGGTTTACCCCCCGGAGGCGGGGCAATAAAAGGCTGACACCGCACAACCAACTGCGTTTCATGCTGTTAATCTGCTGACGGGAAGGTATAATAGGGAGCTATAGATGGCCAAATCCACCAAGATGACTTTCTGCTCGTTCTGCGGGAAGTCGCACAACGAAGTCCGCAAGATGATTGCGGGACCGGCGGGCGTGTATATCTGCGACTCGTGCGTGACGGTGTGCAAGACGATCATTGACCGGGAACTGCGGGCGGGCGGGACGCCGGAGACGAAGACGAATTTCAAGCTGATCAAGCCGGGGGAGATCAAGAAGACGCTGGACTCCTACGTGGTGGGGCAGGAGCAGGCGAAGAAGGTGCTGGCGGTGGCGGTTTACAACCATTTCAAGCGGCTGCTGGGGCAGGGGAGCAACCCGGTGGAGGGGGAGAGCCGGGCGCTGGCGCCGGAGTTCAACGACGTGGACATCGAGAAGAGCAACATTTTGCTGATTGGGCCGACGGGCAGCGGGAAGACTTTGCTGGCGCGGACGCTGGCGCGGCTGCTGGACGTGCCCTTTGCCATCGCGGACGCGACGACGCTGACGGAGGCGGGCTACGTGGGCGAGGATGTGGAGAACATCGTGCTGCGGCTGCTGCAGAACGCGAACTATGACGTGAAGAAGGCGGAGTGCGGGATCATCTACGTGGACGAGATTGATAAAATCGGGCGGAAGACGGAGAACGTGTCGATCACGCGGGATGTGTCGGGCGAAGGGGTGCAGCAGGCGCTGCTGAAGATTTTGGAGGGGACGGTGTGCAACGTGCCGCCGCAGGGCGGACGGAAGCACCCGAACCAGGAATACATCCAGGTGGACACGACGAACATTTTGTTTGTGTGCGGCGGGGCGTTCGTGGGGCTGGACAAGATTTTGCAGAGCCGGGTGGGGACGAAGGTGCTGGGGTTCAACCAGGCGGCGGACAGCACGCAGGCGCTGACGGCGGAGGAGATGATGCGGGCGGTGCAGCCGGAGGACTTGATCCGGTTCGGGATGATCCCGGAGTTTATCGGGCGGCTGCCGGTGGTGTCGGTGCTGGACTCGCTGTCGCAGGAGGATTTGGAGCGGATCCTGATGGACACGAAGAACGCGCTGGTGAAGCAGTATTCGAAGCTGTTCGCGATGGAGGGCGTGGGGCTGAAGTTCACGCGGGACGCGGTGGTGGCGATCGCGAAGAAGGCGCTGGAGTTGAAGACGGGGGCGCGGGCGCTGCGCTCGATCATGGAGAATTTGATGCTGGAACTGATGTTTGAGCTGCCGGACCAGAGCGAGATTGAGGAGGTGACGATCAACGCGGCGGTGATTGACGGACGGGAAAAGCCGTTGATCAAGCGCTGGCGCGAAGGGGCCGCGGAGCCGGAGGTGGTGGCGCCGCCGAGCCCGCGGACGGGCGGCGAGGAGCCGGGCGAGGATGCGGCGAGTGATGCGGCGTGAAGAAAAGGATGAAGGATGAAGTGGGGGGGCTGCGTATTTCATTTCCTAACTTGTATAAGCTTTAGCCATTTCTGCGCAATTCGACCGATTCCTTCCCCAATCGAAACAC
>CAZDAQ010000093.1:0-362 GCA_964503425.1 uncultured Opitutales bacterium | reverse complement strand
ACTTGGTAATCAAACGACACTGTGAATGGACAACAACCCTATAAGGTTGGAAGTGTATTTTAACCACTTCACCCCACGACCGTAAATTGCAGCCAGATCGAAAAACCAAATCCTCATTGGGTTCCTGCTGAAGCTGCCACCCCAGGATGCTGGCGGCCTGCATTGCGCGATTTTTCGCCTCTGCCAAGTCAAATGCATGAGAGATTTCCTTCCGATGATAAGCTGGAAATCCAAAGCTCATACTTGATCCTTCCATGCACTAAATTACGACGCATAATCAAGGCTTTGGGTGGTATTTTGCAAGGAAATAGGCTGTGCTCTGAAGGTTACAGAGACGATCTTGCAGAAGAGCGGACGTTTCG
>CAZDAQ010000092.1:9226-11367 GCA_964503425.1 uncultured Opitutales bacterium | reverse complement strand
GGCACCCCTGAATTCACCGCTGAAATTGGCCGCATGACGGTCCTCAGCTGGCCCATCATCATCCTGCCCTCCGGCCTCATCCTCGTCGCCGCCCTCTGGCTCCTCCTCCGCGGCCTCAAACAACTCACGGGCCTCGAACTCGAGGACATGTTTCACCCCGAACTTATGGATGAGAAGGTCAAAAAATCCTCTGCCCCTTGACCGCTTGACACCACCCGCCTCCTGCGTATTACTTTAATACGCCATGCCCGTCCTCACCTTTAAAGTCACTCCCGCCGAAGCTGCCGCCATTCGCGCCCGCGCCCGCGCCCAGCGCCGCCGCTCCCTTTCCGACTACCTCCGCGCCGTCGCCCTCGACACCGCCGCACCCCCGCGCCGCCGCCTCATACTCAAAAAACATCCCGTCTCCGGTCTGGCTTACAATGCCGCCCCCGGTCCCAAGGTCACTCAGGAGCAAATTGACGCCGCCCTCGCCGACTTCCCGTGAACCACCTGCTCGACGCCAACGCCGTGCTCGCTTGGCACCACGCCGGCTCTCCTCACCACGACGCCTTTCATGCCTGGGCAAAGCGGGTCGGTCCCGCCAGCCTCCGCACCTGCGCTCTCACCGAACTCGCCTTCATCCGCGTCTCCATGCAGGCCTTCGGTTACACCCTTCCGCAAGCCCAGCAGGCCCTCGCGGTCATTAAAGTCGAATCTGGCGGTTTCATCTCCGCTGCCCCTTCGCCTCTTCTGGCTCCCTGGGCGTCCTCCCCGCATAAAACCACCGATGCCTGGCTTTGCCAGCTTGCCACCGCCCATGGCTTGCGCTTGGCCACCTTCGACTCCGGCATTAAAGATCCCGCGGCCCTCCACATTCCCGCCCGCTAAGGCCAGCATACGCTTACTTCTTCCGAAAATACCCCGCCGCCGCCTTCACATCCCTCCCAATCTGCTCCCGCAACGCCTCCACCGAGGCAAACTTTCGCTCCGGCCGCAAAAATTCGCGCCACTCCACCCGGATTTTCTCCCCCGGCCCTGGCGCCTTCTTCGCCCCCAGTAAATGCGTCTCCAGCAACGGCTGGCTCTCCACCTTCTTCGCGACTGTGGGCCGCACACCATAATTTGCCACGCCGGGCCACCCTCGGCGCGAATCCCCCGCAAAAAGCCGCACCGCATACACCCCGTAGGCCGGACGTGCCTCGGGTGTCCACGCCAGATTCAGCGTCGGGAACCCCAGTTCGCGTCCCAGTCGCCGTCCCGCCTGCACCGTGCCTTCGCAAAAATACGTGTAACCGAGCAACCGGCTCGCCTCCGCCACTTCGCCTTTCTCCAGCAATTCCCGAATCCGCGTGCTCGAGATGGGCCGTCCATTGCGCCGCAGCCGTGCCACGCTCACGACCGCCACGCCTTCCCGTTGCCCGCTGCGCACCAATGTCTCCACATCCCCCGTGCGTCCGCGCCCAAACCGGAAATTCTCCCCCACATACACCGCCGCCAGCGCCGGCAAACTTTTTTTCAATCTGC
Organism: uncultured Opitutales bacterium; assembly: GCA_964503425.1. Lineage (GTDB taxonomy): Bacteria > Verrucomicrobiota > Verrucomicrobiia > Opitutales > JABDGR01 > CAZDAQ01. Next base: position 9,861 of record CAZDAQ010000092.1, on the reverse strand, counting down.
CTAAAAACGCCTCCGCCGTGGTGCGCGCAAACGCCCGTGTAAATGGCTGCGAAATCACCAAGTCCACCCCCAGCTCATGCAAAAATCGCGTCTTCTGCTCCGGCGGCATCAACAGCCGCGTCGGCGCCTCCGGTCGAAACAATCGGCTCGGATGCGGATGAAACGTCAGCACCGCCGCCACTCCGCCGCTCTGCTTGGCCGAATGGATCGCCGCCTCCACCACCGCCTGATGCCCCAGATGCACCCCGTCAAACATGCCGATGGCCAGGTGCACCGGCCCCGGCGGTGGCGCAGCCTGCTTTAAGGATGTGGCGGTCAACCCGGCGGCCATGGCGGTAAATGCGTGGTGCTTGGCCTTACAACACGTGGCTGGGCACCGCTTGATAAACAGGAATCAGCCGCCGCCGGATGTCCGCGTGGCTCAACGTGTCAAACTGCTCCAGCGTCGTTGCCTCCGCCACCCGGAACTGCCCCGAGCCCGTCCGCCGCAACGCGGTCAAATACGCCCCGCACCCGAGTTTCTTTCCCAGGTCATGCACAATCGTCCGCACATACGTTCCCTTCGAGCACTTCAACCGGAACGCCGCCGTCGGCAGCGTCAGGCTCAATAAATCAAACGCATGCACATGGATGAA
>CAZDAQ010000092.1:3367-9126 GCA_964503425.1 uncultured Opitutales bacterium | reverse complement strand
TTGTCCACGCTCATCAAATACTGCGAAACCTTTGTCGCCCGGCCCACGAGTACCACCAGCAAGCCCGTCGCCAGCGGGTCCAGCGTCCCCGCATGCCCGATCTGCCGCATCTTCAGCCGGTGCCGCAGCCGCGCCACCACGTCGTGCGAGGTCAGTCCCTGCGGCTTGTCCACCAGCAGCACGCCTTCCAATTGATGAGGATCCGTTGCGTTCATGCGTTTATTTCACTCCCGCTGCGTCCGCCGCCTGGATGTGTTCCTTCAGCGTGGTGAGAAAATGCGGGTAAAATTTATCCAATGGCCCGGGCAGGTTGAAGCCTGCCGCGCACGCATGGCCTCCGCCCTCAAACTGCTGTGCCAGCCGGTGGACCCCGTAACGCGGCTCCTTCGAGCGCAGGCTGCCTTTGATCATCCCCGATCGCTCTTCCAGGAGCACCCCCACCTCCACCCCGTCAATCGCCCGCGCATAATCCACCAGGCCCTCCGCGTCGTCCCGCTGCGCACCGCACTCCACATAATCCGCATCCCGCAAAAAGCCCACGCACACCCGCCCGCCAAGCTCCTGCCGCAACGACGCCAAAAACACCCGCAACAGCCGCATCTTCCCCAAACTCTCCCGCTCGTAAAGCAGCCGCGCCGCCGCTCCCGGGTCCGCCCCCGCCGCCATCAATTCCGAGCACAGCCCGAACACCCGCGGCGTCGTCGAAGGAAACCGAAACTGCCCCGTGTCGCTCGCGATCCCCGCATACAGCGCCTGCGCCGCCACCGGGTCCGGCTTCCACCCCGCGTCAAAAAACATTCCCGCCAGCACTTCCGCCGTCGCCGACGCATCAGGGATTACAAAATCATGCTCCGCGAATCCGGTGTTCGACACATGGTGGTCCACCATCAGCTCGGGCCGCGGAAACATCGGTCGCAGCTTCGGCCCCAGCCGCGCATGGTCCGCGCAATCCACGCACGCCGCCACCGTCCCTGGCGCCGGCGTGTATTCCGCCGCTTTCTGAAAAGGCGTGTCCCCGACAAAGTCCTTCAGTATCCGCGGCACCAGGTCCTGGTTCACCGCCACCGCTTCCACGCCCAGCGCGCGCAATACCCGCGTCAGCCCCACCTGCGACCCAATGCAGTCTCCGTCCGGCCGCATGTGGCCCAGCACCGCCACGCTCCGCCCCCGTAAGCCTTCCACCACGGCTTTGAATCTGGCCGAATGTTCGGGGAAATACATGAGTTATTTGCTTTCTTTAGGGTCTTCAATCGGCCCGGTTTCCTCGACGACCCCGTCAAATTCCCCGTCCTCCGCCAGTTTGTCCAAAATCGCCAGTGTCCGGCTCCCGCGCGCCTGCGATTCATCAAACACAAACTCTAGCGAGGGCGTGTATTTCAGCACCACTCGTTTGCCCAGCCGCGACCGCAGTTCCCCCTTGATTTGCGAAAACAAGGCCGCCGCCTCGTGCTGCGCCTTTTCATCCCCTAGCACCGAGTAATATACGCGTGCCGAGCGTAAGTCCTGTGTCACGTCCACTTCGGTCACGGTAATCCCCACCGTCCGGTCCTGAAACCGCGTGTGCAGCAGGTCGCTCAGCTCCCGCATGACCAGTTCGTTGACGCGGATGACACGAGACATGGGAAATAAGGGGCAAAAACCTGTGACAAATCGGGAAAGTCGCCTGGTCTCATTCCATCACCTGGGACGGAATTTTCCAGCCATTTACAGCTTCGCCCGAATTTGCTGGATTTCAAAGCACTCGATGACGTCGCCGGGCTGGTAATCATGCCAGCCGTCGAGACCCAGGCCGCATTCGAAACCCGCGCGCACTTCCTTCGCGTCGTCCTTGAAGCGCTTGAGCGTGCCAATCCGGCCCGTGAACACCGCCGCGCCTTTGCGCAGCAACCGCGCGTGCCCGTCGCGCTCCACGCGCCCCTCGGTCACCATGCAGCCCGCCACAAACCCCTTGGCCACCGGGAACACCTGGCGCACTTCCGCTGCCCCCAGCCGGTTTTCGCGCAACTCCGGATCCAGCAACTCCGCCATCGCCTCGCGCACCTGGTTAAGTAGTTCGTAAATGATCTCGTGCTGGATCAGCCGCACGCCTTTGTGTTTCGCCAGCGCCACCACCCCGTTCTCCAGCCGCACGTTGAAGCCCACCACCGCCGCCTCCGACGCGCTTGCCATGATAATGTCGTTCTTGCCAATCGGCCCCACGGCCGAGCCCACAATCTCCAGCCCCACCTTGTCGGTCTTCAAATCCTTCAAGCAGCCTTCCAGCGCTTCCACTGTCCCGTGCACGTCCCCTTTGACGATGCAGCGGAAAACCTTCTGCTTCGTCTCGTGGATGGCCTTCAACAATGCGTCCAAATCGTTTACCTGCGAGTTCGGGCTGCCGTCGCCCAGCGCTTCGCGCTTCGCCGCCTGCGCCGCCGCCTCGGCCTCCGCCTTCGCCTCCCGCTCGTGCTTGACCACCCGGAATTTCGCCCCGGATTCCGGCGCGCCCGACCAACCCAGCATCCGCACCGGCGTGCTCGGCGTCGCTTCCTTCACCGTCTCGCCCCGCTCGTTCATCAGCGAGCGCACCTTGCAATACTCCTGTCCGCACACCAGGGAGTCGCCCGGCTTCAGCGTGCCTTTTTGCACGATCACCGTCGCCGTCGCTCCGCGCCCGATTTCCACCTGCGACTCCACCACCACGCCCTCCGCCGGGCACTTCGGGTTTGCCTTCAATTCCAAAATTTCCGCCTGCAGCAGCACCGCCTCCAGCAACTCCGGTATCTTCTGCTTCTTTAGCGCCGAAATCGGCACGCACAATGTCTCACCGCCCCAGTCTTCCGAAGTGATGCCTCGCTGCTGCATCGCCTGCTTCACCCGGTCAATGTTCGCGCCCTTGGCGTCCACTTTATTGATCGCCACCACCACCGGCACTCCCGCCTTTTGCGCGAATTGCAGCGCTTCGTCTGTCTGCGGCATGAAGCCGTCGTCCGCCGCCACCACCAGCACGGCGATGTCGGTCAAATTCGCCCCGCGCTCGCGCATCTTGGAAAACGCCGCGTGGCCCGGAGTGTCGAGGAAAGTGATTTTGTGGTTGTTGTGCACCACTTGGTAGGCCCCCGTGTGCTGCGTGATGCCCCCCGCTTCGCCCGCCACCACGTTCGTCTCGCGGATCGCGTCCAGCAGGCTCGTCTTGCCGTGGTTGACATGGCCCAGCACGCACACAATCGGCGGCCGCGGTTCGAGCAGCTTCGACTCATCTTCCGCCGTCGGGACGGGTTTCTTTTCCACCGGCGCTTGCTGTTCTCCGCGGTGCTTGATCTCCAGGGTGAATCCGTGCCGCCGCGCCATCCGCATCGCCACTTCCTCGTCGACCGCCTGGTTCATCGAGGCGAAGATCCCCACCTCCATCAGCTCCGAAATCAGCTTGAACGGCTTGATCCCCAGCATCACCGCAAAATCCCGCACGATAAACGGCGGTTTCACCTGCAAAATCTTCCCGTTCCCGGCCGGCTGGCCGTCGCCATCCGCTCCTCCCGCCGGCCCGGAGCCGGCCATCTCGGGTGCCCGTGGCGGCGCGCCTGCGGACTGTAGGCTGGCGCTCTTTACCGGTCCCTTGGGCGGTGAGGTCAGCCCCGGATAATTCACTGCCGGCGGATTCGACGGAGCCACCCGCGCTTTCGGGGCAATCACCACCCCGCTCGCCGGCCCGGGCATCGGCGCCGGGCGCACTCCCATTGGCGGCATTCCCGGCGCCCGGTTCAGCAACGGCGGCGGCATGGACATCGCGGGCAATTTTGGCGGAGACATCGGTGAACGCGGCGGCATCGGCGGGGCCATCCGCGGCCCGGGTATTGGCGGCTTTGGAGGAGCCATGCCCCCAGCCGGAGTTCCTGTCGGGGCCGTCGCTGCTCTCGCCGCGGCCTTTGCCGCCGCTTCCGCCGCCTCGCGTTCCCGGCGTTCCCGGTCCAAATCCTCCGAGGTCTTCACAAACCCCGTGGGCGGGGCCGTTGGCCGCACAGGTGCCGGCGGCGGTGCCACCGGCTCGGGTGCCACCGGCTTGGTTATCCGGCTCGCAAACTCCTGCAACAGCGCCTCCGCCGAAATCTTGTCAATCGTGGACGACGGGCTCTTGATGTCGTAGCCCCGGTCCTTGAGCAACGTCATCAACTCCTTGTTCTCCATGTTCAGGAGTTTGGAGAGATCATACACGCGGTGGCTCATGGGTGGGCGGGGGACTGAGGGAGCCAGCCGGCGAAATTGAATAATCGGAAATATTCGCAATCCGCGCCGCGGCTCTTCAATCGAAAGATGGTAATGGTAAAGTGGTGTTGAAAAAAGCTCCTTGGTCGGGCTTATCCGACGGTCGGCGAGGACGCCTGCGTGTTGCCCCGCGCCGTCGCCAGCCGGCTCATCAGGTCATTCGCTTCCTCGACCGTGAACCCGCCGCCGACCAGGTCGTCCGTGCTCACGTCCTCAAAAGCCTCCAGCGAGTTGATGCCCATCGCCACCAGGCGGCTCGCCTGCTCCTCGGTGACGCCCGGCACGTGCCCGATGCCCGCGATCGCCTTCAGTTTGCGCTCCTCGAAGCCCAAAGCCTCCTGCTTTTCGCGCGAAATATCCAGCTTCCAGCCCATCAGCCGTGAGGTCAGCTTCGCGTTCTGCCCGCCGCGCCCGATGGCCGTGGCCAGATCCTTCTCCGCGACTTCAAAATAAATGCGCCGGTTGCGCTCGTCCACCCGCACGTTCTTCGGCACCGCCGGACGGATCGCCTCCTCCAGCATCCGCTGCGGATCCGCGTAATAGCGGATGATGTCAATCTTCTCCCCGCCCAGTTCGCGCACAATGCTCTTCACCCGCGCGCCGCGCGCGCCCACGCACGCCCCCACCGGGTCCACCTTCGTGTCCTTCGTGTTCACCGAAATTTTTGTCCGGTAGCCCGGCTCCCGCGCCATCGCCTCGATGATCACCGTGCCATCCGTGATTTCCGCCACTTCCAGCTCAAACAACCGCCGCACAAACTTCATGCTCGCGCGCGACAAAATGATCTCCGGCCCGCGGGTCGTGTTCTCGATGTTCAGCAGCAGGCACCGGATGCGCTCCCCCGGCGCGTAATTCTCGCCCGGGATGCACTCGCGCGGCGGCAGCATCGCCTCCGCCTTGCCGAGTTCCACCATCAGGTCGCCCCGCTCCCGGCGCCGCACCGTCCCCGTCACGATGTCGCCCACCATGTCCTTGTATTCCTCGTAAATCCGGTCCTTCTCGAACTGCCGCACGCGCTGCATGATTGCCTGCCGCGCCGTCTGCGCCGCAATCCGCCCCAGGTGCGACGGGTCAATCTCCTTCTGGATCACGTCTCCCACCTTCGGATTCGGCGCATACAGGTGCGCCTTCTCAATATGGATCTCCATCAGCGGGTCCGACAGGGAGTCCACCACCTTGAACGACGACCACGCCTTCAACTGCCCCGTCTTCGGGCTGATCTCGATGCGCAGGTCCTGCCCGGCATTGACCCCCTTGGTCGCGGCGCTGCGGATGGCCTGGGTGATCGCCGCGATCATGTCATCGCGGCTGATCCCCTTTTCCTTCTCCATATATTCGAGGACGGAAAGGATCTCGTTGCTCATGGCGGGGGCTGGTTGATGGGAATAAAAAAAGTGGGCTGTAAACCCACTTCCTGCGTTGCAAGGATGTGTGAAACGTTAACTTGTATACACCCCCTTCCGGCGGGTCAAGCGCGGGTCGCCCCCCCCGCCGCGGGCCCCGGGGGGGGGGCGGGG
>CAZDAQ010000092.1:0-3357 GCA_964503425.1 uncultured Opitutales bacterium | reverse complement strand
CCGGCATGTCAAGCGCGGGTCGCCCCACCCTCTCCGCCCCCGCTATTTCCCCCCTCGCGCCCCCCCCTTGGCCTCCGCATTCAGGCAGTCCGACCAGTGGCTGACAAAGAACTCCTTCTCCGTCGGCAGCAGCGTCGGCGCTGTCCCCACGATGGGCCGCAAAGTCGTCGTCATTTGCAGCATCACCAGCACGAATATCACCACCCACACATGCAACCCCCCGTTCGAACTCGCCTCCGCATGGCTAAAACCAGTTTGCAGAAACCGCAGCCCAAAACCCGCCGCAATCAAACCAAATACCAGGTGCAGCGTCCCCATCCACGCCAGCGACGAGGTGGATTGCCCGAACAACCACGCCACCGGCACAAACCCCATCAACAGCAGCGTCATCAATGCCAGCATCCCAGTCACCAATCCGCACATCTCCCCCAGCCGGATGCGCGCCCCGCTCAGGCACCCAAAAATATACAGGCTTGGCAGGCAGATCAGCGCCGACAGGAACAACACCCCCGCGATTTTCAACGGCGCCGCCCAAAGCTGCATCCCGCCCGAAAACGTCCCCGCCACCAGCCCATACACCAGGCTCCCCGCCAGCGCCACCAGCAGCATCACTGCGGTCAATCCTCCCGCCCCCGGCTGGCGCAGTTGGAACATCACCCGCCGTGGCTCGCGCAAAATCGCCTCAATCACCCCGCTGGCCGGTATCGCCACGCGCTCACTCGGGTTGCCCCCCAGTGGCGCGTCCGGATCCGGCGGGGTCGGCAGCAGCGGCGGCGGCACGGTGGCTGCGTTTCCTGACAGGGGGTGGGTGCTTGATGGGTCGCTCATGTTGGTGATGGGTTGAGGATGACTGCATTAAAAAACCTGCTGCATCGCCTTCCATACGGCTTCGAAAAAATTGCTCTGTAAGGCGTCGTCGCGCAAAAATTCCACCGGCAGCAATGGCGAACCAATAAATGGCCGCAAAATCCACGATAGCTCGCCTCCCAGCAAAAGATTCCCCGCTAGCCACGCCAGTAACACCCGTGTGGCCGCCGCCGGATCCCCGCCCATTTGTGCCAGCATGCGCCACAGTTTTACGTTCGCCATCACTCCCGCGAATGCAATCACCGCCACCTGCAACAGTTTCACAAACCCATAAGCCCCGCTCGCCATTTGCTCATCAGGCACCAGTGTCGGCGCGTTCCACACCACAAACGCCGCTATGGGGCTGAACGAGCCTAATATCGCCGCCGCCATGGCCGAACTCATCAATATCGCCAGTAGCGACTGCCGGAACGTCAGATTCAAACCGAGCAGTGGCGCCAGCATCGCGTTCAGCAAGGCATTGCCCAGCGTCGTCAGCAAAATGATCATCGGCAGCTTGATCGCCGTGTATAAGGCCTGCTCCGGCGCCCGCCACCACCCCATCGCTGCCCCATACAATCCCGCCCCCAACATGATCATGCCGATGTGCAAGGCCAGCCGGCCAGCCTCCCACCGCTCCATCCACTGTGCTATCAACCCCGTCTCGCCCCGCAGCAGTGCGCCAATCTCCCCGGGTCGGCATGTTGGCGCGGCAATATTCATCTGGCTTAAAGTTCCGAACCGTTGCATTATTTCTGCTCCAGGATTTCCCCCTCGGCTAGAACTAGCTTTGCAATACAAAGTAAATCCGTCAAGCCTCTTTTTGTAGATTTAAACCGTCCCCTGCCGCCCCTCGGGCAATCGGTTCTTCCCGTTATTGGCCGTTCCGGTCTTCTGTTTATCCTTGCCCGGGCGCCGCCGTTCCTGCCGTCCCATCCTGCGACTGCACCGGCAAAATCACCGGCATCGTCTCCGGCGCCGCCAGCACTGGCGGCAAAACCACCGCCGCCAGCGGCTCAAACCACACCCGCACCACCTGCACCCACGCTTGGTCCTCGTCCCAGCGCGCCAGCGCCCCGCCCTCGCCTGGTTTCACCGTTTCCCGCTTCCCCACCGGCAGCACCAGCGTCTCCACGTTGATAATCCGCACACTCTTCCCTGCCTGCCAGGCATTGACCCGCTCCAGCACTCCCGGCAGCGGCTCCCACGCGATGCCTCCGCGCACCCGCCGCGCCGGGGCCGACTGCGGCGAAAAATCCTGGTATGCCAATGCCATGCCTCCACCCTAGTGCATCATCCAACTCAATTCGAGTCCCGAGTTGCAAAAACTTCTCCCCACTCGCCCCGTTCACTTCCGCGCTTCAGGATTGGCCTCCCGCCCCCACCCCGCCAATCTGCGATCTTGCCCGATGCACCTTTTCTACCTCACGCCCCTACTTGCCACCGCTGGCCCGTCCACCGAGTCTCAGGCCGCCGCGCTCATTGTCACCACGCTGTTCTTCATCGTAGGCTTTATTGGCACCTTCGTCCCCGCCCTCCCGGGCAGCTTCATTGTGTGGACGGGCATTATCATCTACCGCCTCTGGCTGGGCGACGCCGGCATCCCCTGGTGGTTCGTCTTCGTCAGCGGCGCGCTCACCCTCCTCATCTACCTCTTTGACATCCTGTCCGGCGCGTGGGGCGCGAAAAAATTCGGTGCGACCTGGCGCGGCGCCGTTGGCGCACTCGTGGGGGGCATCATCGGCATCTTCATTCCCCCGCCTCTCCTTTGGTTGCTCCTCGGCCCGATTATCGGAGCCATCGTGGGCGAACTCCTCGGGGGCCGCCGCCTGGCCGAAGCCGGCCGCGCCGGGTTCGGCACCATCGTCGGCGCGCTCGTCGGCCTCGTCTTCAAAATCAGCGTCACCCTCTTCATGATTGGCTGGTTCTATCTCCTCGTCCTCCTGAAATAAGTCCTTCCTTCGCCACCTTTTTTTTCGTGGCCATTCGTGGCCATTCGTGGATAAACTCCTTTATCTTTAATGGACACAACCCGCAAGCCCGCCTGGCTCCGCGCCAAGCTCCCCGCCGGTCCCGCCTACCGCCACACGCGCGAGCTCGTGGACAGCCATAAGCTGCACACCGTCTGCCAGTCCGCCCAATGCCCCAACATGGGCGAATGCTGGTCCCGCGGCACCGCCACCATCATGATCCTGGGCAACATCTGTACCCGCTCCTGCACCTTTTGTGCCGTGCAGACGGGCCGCCCTACCGAGCTCGACTTCGGCGAACCCGCCCGCGTGGCCGACGCCGTCGCCCGCATGGGCCTGCGCCACGCCGTCATCACCTCCGTCGCGCGCGATGACCTCAACGACGGCGGCGCCTCCGTCTGGGCTGCCACCATCCGTGCCGTCCGCCACCGCAATCCCTCCACCGCCATCGAAGTCCTCATCCCCGATTTCCTCGGCCGCCGCGAACCGCTCGACACCGTCCTCGACGCCCGGCCCGACATCCTCAACCACAATCTCGAAA
>CAZDAQ010000091.1:8695-11424 GCA_964503425.1 uncultured Opitutales bacterium | reverse complement strand
CGGTGCCATCGCGTCTCCTACATGGCCTACGGCAATTTGCTGACGCAGGGGACGGTGCAGGAAGTGATCGAGCGGGCGGGCCTGACCGTCTGGCGCGTGGAGTGCGACAACCCCAGCAAGCTGGTGGTGGCGCTGCACGGGAGCCCCGGGGTGTCGGTTGTGCCATTCGGGAGTGCGCTGCACATTTGCAGCGCCGATGCGGCGGCGGTGCAGGCGGCGGTGAGCCGCGTAGCCGGGCCGGGCGTGACGGCGACGCCGACGCACCCGTCGCTGGAAGACGTGTTCATTCACCTGATGGGCGTGGCCCGCGACAACTTTACCTAAGCCGGACATGCGCTACGGATTTTCATTCAAGCGGTTTTGGGCGCTGGCGCTAAAGGAATTCATCCAGATGCGCCGAGACCGGCTGACGTTTGCCATGATGTTCGGCATCCCGCTGATGCAACTGACCATCTTCGGGTTCGCGATCAACACCGATCCGAAGCACCTGCCGGCGGTGGTGGTGGCGGGGGACAACGGGCCGGTGCCGCGCTCGATTGTCCAGGCTTTGCGCACGACGGATTATTTCGACATTCTGCCGGAAACGGCGAGCGAGGCGGAGGCGCAGGAGATGATCGCGAAGGGCGACGTGCAGTTTGTGATCACGATCCCGGTGAATTTCACGCGGGACCTGCTGCGCAACCAGCATCCGCAACTGCTGGTGCAGGCGGACGCGACGGACCCGGTGGCGGTGGGCAACGCCGTGGGCGCGGCGGCGGTGATCCAGCAGGCGGCGACGCGCGAATTGCAGGGGGCGGTGGCGGTGGTGGCCACGCCGCCCGACCCGGTGGACTACCGGCTGCATCTGATGTATAACCCGGAGCGGCGCTCGCAATTGAACATTGTGCCGGCGCTGCTGGGGCTGGTGCTGACGATGACAATGGTGAACATCACGGCGATGGCGATAGTGCGGGAGAAGGAGCGCGGGACGATGGAGAACCTGCTGTCCACCCCGGCGCGCCCGGCGGAGGTGATGCTGGGGAAAATCATGCCCTACATCGCGATCGGCTATGTGCAGGCGTGCGTAATCCTGCTGGCGGCGCGCTGGCTGTTCGACGTGCCGGAGGAGGGCAACCTGGGGCTGCTGGCGGGTTGCGTGCTGATATTCATCGCGGCGAATTTGGGGATGGGGATACTGCTATCCACCGTGGCGCAAAGCCAGTTGCAGGCGATGCAGATGGCGTTTTTCTTTTTTCTGCCCTCGATGATGCTGTCGGGCTTCTTTTTCCCGTTTCGCGGGATGCCGGCGTGGGCGCAATGGATAGGGTCGGTGCTGCCGTTGTCGCACTTCCTGCGGATTGTGCGCGGGATTTTGCTGAAGGGGAATGATTTTGCCGAGGTGTGGCCAAACCTTTGGCCGATCGCGCTGTTCTTCGTGCTGGTGATGGGCTTTGCCGTCGCCCGCTTCCGGCGGACGCTGGATTAAGGCGCAGCGGCGGCTTCCGGTTTCGCGCTGAACCATTCGATGTGGCCGTCCATGAACACGACGTAGCCACCCTGGCCATGGAAGGGGGAATCGGGCGCCCAGGTGCCATCGGACTGCAATCCGCGGGTCCAGAGGATGGGGGTGGTGGCGGGGGGAGAGTTGGGGGGGATGGAAGCGGCGATGACGATGCTGAGGTTGGCGGAGGCGAATTCGGGGTTGACGGAGCCGTCAGTGCTGTCGGCGGTGAGGACGGTTTGGGGGATGGTTTTAGGGCCGAGGGGGTCGCCCGGGACGAAATAGAGGGAGGCGTCGTTGAGGTCGGCCTTGGCGGCGAGGAGGAGGGCGACGCTGTGGGCGGCTTCGCCGGATTGGGCGTCAGTGAGGTAGGCTTGGTCGCCGTGGGTGCTGTTGTAGGCGAGGATGGATTTGGCGAGCTGGCCGAGGCTGGCGGCGTAAACGACGCGGACGCGGGCGGCTTCCTCCTCGGCGGGGTCGGGCGGAGTTGGTGTGGGTTCGGCGGCGGGGGGCTCGACTTGTTGGGCGTCGGTGGCGGGGGGGGCAGGGAGGGATTGGGCGGGGGTGGTGGTATCTGCGGTGGGGGTGGTGGGGGAGGAGTCGGCGGTTTCGGCGGTGGGGGTGGTTTTGACGAAGGAGAGGACGATGCGCATCACCAGAAGGAGGGCGACGAGGGTGATGGCGAGACCCCAGGCGAGTTTTTTTGGGTTCATGGGAGGAGGGGAGCGGAGCGAATTTAATATGGGGCGGTGGAGGGGAGCGGGGGAAGAATGGAGGGATTTGGGGTGGAAGAGAAGTGATTTATGAACGCGGAAAAGGGAAAGGGTTGCGGGGGCGGAGTGATTTGGCGACGGGAGTTTTGGCGCTTAGGGATCTCGTGCACGGTGTGTATGGGTAGGTGATGAGGGCTTTCCGCGGGCGAGTGGAAAAATGCCCGCATGCGACTCGTCAGTTGAGTGCGAAGAGGCCGAAGCTGAACTACGGTTAGCAAATTTTCCCTCCTAAGGCCTGCGAACCCTACAACGTCTCTGCGGACAGATAGGCGGCGTGCACCTACGCCTGGTCAAGATTGGAGGCCTGTCCCCAGCGGTTTTCTCCGCCCAGCGGCTTACCGATCGGTTTTCCTCATAGGTGGTTCTATCGTAAACACCACCGACGAGAACAATCTGGCAAAAATCGCTTATTCAAAGGCGTCAACGAACCATTTGCCGTTGATTCTTTTCCAGCGGACCATGGTTTTGCCGTCCGT
>CAZDAQ010000091.1:2141-8595 GCA_964503425.1 uncultured Opitutales bacterium | reverse complement strand
CAACGAACCATTTGCCGTTGATTCTTTTCCAGCGGACCATGGTTTTGCCGTCCGTAGGCGTGGCGAGCAGGTAGGTGGCGAGGTCGCCGGTGTCATCGTAGGTGGGGGCCGAGGTGCGGGCGGCGGTGGTGGCATCAATCATCATCTGCACGGTGTTGGGGAAGTCGGGATTTTTCTGAAGCGCTTCGACCAATTGCTGGCCGGTGATCGTGGCGGGTATTTGCATATAGGTTTCAACGGCGACGGCAAAGTTGCCGGACTGCAGCAAGCCAACGAAGTCATCCATCGCGGAGTTGATTTCAAGGCGCGGGTCATTTGCCGCGGGCAAAACCGCGGGAGCGGGGGCCACTGGGGCAGCCACCGGGGCAGTGTACGCGACCGGGACGGGTGGAGCCACCGGGGCAACGGCTTCCGCGGGCGCGGCGGGCAGGGGGGGCGCAGGGGCTTGGGCTGGTGCCGGGGCGGGCGCAACGGAAATAGCCGGCGAATCAGCTTCCGGCCAAAGCATTACCGACACGCTGAGGGCGAGCAGGACAAGGAAGACCGCCGCGGCGGCAATTTTAGTTTTGGTATTCATAATCAATCCCCCCAGCAGGGCGAGCAAGGCACTGCCGGCCAGGGGCGCGCCCGCACCCGCGAGGGAAGCAGCTGTCACGTGGGCCGTCAGCCCCAGCGGGGCGGCCTGGATGGAGTTGGCCGTGATGGTGGTGGCAAGGAGAGAGGAGGAGGCGGTGACGCCACGGGAAGCAAAGTGGTTGCGCAATTTTTCCAAGGCGCGTTCGATGCGTTTGTTGGCGGCGTTTTCGGTGAGGCCGAGAATGGCGCCGACTTCCTGATGGGTTTTGCCCTGGAAAAAGCGCAACACGATGGCGTCGCGGTCGGCTTCCTTGAGCTGGCCGACACATTCATCGAGCAAGGGGCGCAATTGGTCCCAAGGCACTGCGGGGGCGGCGAGAGTTTCATTCATGGCGAGGGACTCCTGTTCACGGGCGCGGCGGCGTTGTTCGCCACGGATGGCTTTGCTGGCGGCAAAGCGCGCGCTGGTGTGCAGCCAGCCGGCGAGGGTGTCCCGGCCCGCCAGCGCGCGGGCCTTGCGGGCGAGATCAATAAAAACCGACTGCGTGGCGTCCTCGGCGAGCGGGGCATCGCCATTCGCCTCGCGCAGCGCGACGGAGTAAACCAAGTCTATATGCCGACGCACGAGTTCCGCAAAGGCGGAGCCGGTGCCTTTTTGGGCATACCGCCGCAGTAATTCGCCATCGGGTGTCATAAGGGTACTTTTCCTTATAGCACCCACCGACGGGAAAGTCTGACAAAAATCAATTGGTCGCGGGCTTAATTGGGGTCAGAGCCGAGGGCGTTTATTTTGACGGAGAGGGAATTGCTTTTTTTGGGGGTTGCCGGGGCGGGAGGGGGGTAAGCCCAAACACCCTGGCGGTGGGATTCGTGAATTGGGAAAGGGGCAACCTGGCCTGACCTCCTATTCCTCTTCCCTGTTCTTCTGTTCCTCAATCGTACCCGGTATGGGGTTTACGATTGGGCGGGTTACTCTTCGGCGGCGGCTTGGATGAGTTTGTAGATTTTGCCGTCGGCGAAGCTGGTGATGAAGAGGGTGCCTTTTTCGTCGGTGCCGAAGGAGACGGGGTGAATGGCGGGGGCGTTGGGGCCGTCCACCTGGCGGGTTTGCCACTGGCCGTTGGCATCGCGGCGGAGGGCCCAGATCTGGCTTTTGATCCAGTCGGAGAAGAAGTAGGTGCCCTTCCAGTCGGGGAATTCGGCGGCGCGGTAAACGTAGCCGCCGGTGATGGAGATGAAGCCCTGGGGTTTGTGGGAGAATTCGGCGACGGGGAAGGTGATGGGGGTGGTGGTGCCGGGGGTTTGTTTTTGGTGGGCGTCGTTGACGGTGCTGTGGGTGCCTTCGACAATGCTCCAGCCGTAGTTTTCGCCGCCTTTGCTGGTGCCGGGGGTGTAGTAGATTTCCTCCCACTGGTCCTGGCCGACGTTGCCGATGTAGAGGTCGCCGTTGAGGGAGTCGAAGGAGAAGCGGAAGGGGTTGCGTAGGCCGATGGCCCAGATTTCGGGTTTGGCGGCGGGGTTTTTGAGGAAGGGGTTGTCGGTGGGAATGCGGTAGGGTTTGCCGTCGTCGGGTTTGCCTTCGACGTCGAGGCGGAGGATTTTGCCGAGGTAGGAGGAGAGGTTTTGGGCGTTGAAGTTGGGGTCGTAGCCGGCGCCGCCGTCGCCAATGGACCAGTAGAGGTCGCCGTCGTTGGGGCCGAAGGCGATTTGGCCGCCGTTGTGGTTGCTATACTGGGTGTGGGTGATGGTGAGGAGGATTTGGGCGGAGTCGGGGAGGGCGCGGTTGGGGTTCTTGGGGTCAATTTGGTAGCGGGCGAGGGTGACATTGCCGCGGGGGCGGCCGGAGGCGGTGTAGAGGACGTAGAAGTGTTGGGAGGTTTTGAAGTTGGGGGGGAAGGCGAGGGAGAGGAGGCCGCGCTCGCCGTCCATGGTGGTGAGGTTGGAGATGTCGAGGAGGGGGTCGGGGAGGAGTTTGCCGTTCTGGAGGATGTAGATGACGCCTTTACGAGTGACGAGGAAGAGGCGATTGGAGCCGTCGGCGGCGTTGCGGAGGTCCATGATGCAGTCGCCTTCTTCGCGAGGGGCGCGGGTTTTGCCGAGGGAGGGGATGGCTTTGGTAGGGTCGAAGAATTCCTGGAGGGCGACATGGGGCCAGGGTTTTTCGGTGGCGACGGGGCGCTGGGCGAGGGCGGGGAGGGCGAGGGCGAGGAAAATGCAGAATGCAGAGGGCAGAATGCAGAATGAGCGGGCGGGGCGGAGGGTGGGGAGGCGGAGGCGCATGGGGGGTACGGTTAACAGTTTAGTGTATACGGTTGACGGGAGATTGTGGGTGGCGAACGGGGTGAAAGATGAACAGGTTTTGGGTAGAAGAGAAGTGATTTATTAACAGAGGAGAGGGGAAAGGGTGGCGAAGTTCAGTGGGTGGGGAAGCGTATTTTGGCATCGGCGAGGGTGCGTTTCATGTCGTAGAGTTCGAGGAGGGTGAAGAGGGCTTGGGGGTCGGGGGGGGCAGCCTTTGCTGGGCCGGTAGAGGGTAGGCCCTCCGTCGCTAAAGCTAAGGAAGGAAGACCCGGGTCGAGGGAGGTGTCGAGGGTGACGAGTTTAAGGTTGCGGTGGAGGAGATCGGCGGAGTCGCGGAGGAGGGGGCGGAAGCGGTCGGGCTTGATCCAGTCCCAGCGGCGGAGGAGGGTGTCGAGGTCGGAAAATTCGTTGAGCCATTTGGCGGCGGTTTTGTAGCCGACGCCGTCGAGGCCGGGGATGTTGTCGGCTTTGTCGCCGGTGAGGGCAAGGAGGGCGGGGATTTGGGCGGGGGGGACGCCGAATTTTTCTTTGATGGCGGAGGGGTCGAGGCGGCGCCAGCCGAGCTTGGGGTTGGCGGTGGGCGGGGGGACGAGTTGGAGGAGGTAATGGTGGCCGTCGGATTGGACGAGCTGGGCGAAGTCCTTGTCGGCGGAGACGACGAGGACGTTATGGCCGGCGGCGAAGAGCTGGGTGGCGGCGGAGGCGATGAGGTCGTCGGCCTCGATGCCGGAGCGTTCGATGAGGGGGATGCCGAGGGCGCGGGTGAGTTGTTTGAGGGGGTCGAGTTGGAGGCGGAGGGGCTCGGGCATGTCGGCGCGCTGGGCTTTGTAGTCGGCGTGGAGGGCGGTGTGGCGGTGGGAGCCGCCGAGGTCGAAGAAGACGGCGGTGTGGGCGGCGGGTTCCTGGTCCTGGAGCATCCAGAGGGTGCGGACCCAGCCGTGGAGGGCGCCGGTGGGGAAGCCGTCGCTGGCGCGGGTGAGCTCGGGCATGCCGTAGAAGGAGCGGAAGGCGAGGTTGAAGCCGTCGAGAAGGAGCCAGGTGGACATGGGGTGAAAATTCGAATTTTAAAATTCGAATGATAAATAAAGCACGCAAGGGGTGAGCGAGGCGAGCGGAGAATGGGTGGTGGCGGGCAGGTCTGTGTCAGGGGCTAGGAGGGGGGGTAAAAAAAATTTGCGGGAGGCATTCGACAAACGGCGGGAGGTTGGTTTTATTGGGGGGAAACCGGATGAAGATTTTCCACTGCGATCATTGCCAGCAACTGGTGTTTTTTGAAAATGTGCGGTGCGTGACGTGCGGGCATGCGCTGGCATATTTGCCGGATGCGGGGGTGGTGGCGTCGCTGGAGGAGGCGGGGAACGGGATGTGGCGGGCGCGGAGCGCGGTGGCGCAGGGGTGGGAATACCGGTTGTGCCGGAATTACAACCAGGCGAATGTGTGCAACTGGGCCGTGGCGAAGGGGGACGGGCATGAGTTGTGCGTGTCGTGCCGGCTGACGCGGGTGATTCCGGACTTGAAGGTGGCGGGGAACCGGGAGGCGTGGTACAAGCTGGAGGTGGCGAAGCGGCGGCTGGTGTATGGGTTGCTGGCGTTGCGGCTGCCGGTGCGCAGCCAGGAGGAGGACGCGGGGGGGCTGGCGTTTGAATTTTTGGCGGACTCGGGCGCGGGGACTTTGCGGACGGGGCATGACGAGGGGGTGATCACGATCAACGTGGCGGAGACGAATGACGCATGGCGGGAGTGGACGCGGAACAAGTTGAACGAGCCGTACCGGACGGTGCTGGGGCACTTCCGGCATGAGAGCGGGCATTATTATTGGGACGGGTTGATCAAGCGCGGGGGGCGGCTGGAGGCGTTCCGGCAAATGTTCGGGGACGAGCGGCGGGACTACACGCACGCGCTGGAGGAGCATTACGCGACAGGGGCGCCGACGGATTGGGCGGCGCGGTATGTGAGCGAATACGCGAGCGCGCACCCGTGGGAGGATTGGGCGGAGACGTGGGCGCATTATTTGCACATGGTGGACACGCTGGAGATGGCGGAGGCGTGCGGGCTGACGTTGCAGCCGTGGCGGCGGGATGAACCGCAGATGGCGGTGCGGGGGCCGGGGCTGGGGACGTTCGAACAGATGACGCGGGATTGGATGGCGCTGACGTATTTGCTGAACAACTTAAACCGGGGGATGGGACTGCCGGACGGGTATCCGTTCGCGCTGTCAGAGGGGGCAGTGGGGAAGCTGCGGTTTGTGCATGAGGCGATAATGGGAAAGAACTGAAAAGTGTTTTAGTGCTGAGGGTTCTGGTGCTTTGTGGAAGAGAGGAGGCGCCTCTGCTTACTGGCTGGCGGGATGGAGGGGGAAGAAGCGGAGGGCGTGATCGTAGGAGGAGAAGTAGTAGGATTTTTCGCGGAAGGGGCGGATTTGGGGGCCGGAGGGGATGTGGTTGCCGTTGGAGTCCTCGACGACGTCGCCATGGGAGTCCATGACGAAGTAGGTATCCTTGTGGTTGGTGTCGGAGGCGTATTGACCGAGCCAGATGATGACGTGGGAGATTTTGTTGGTGAGGGCGGGGTCGGAGCGGATGAAAAGGAGGTCGCCGGGCTGGAGGGTGGCAGCGAGTTGTTGGAAGTCGTGGGGGAAGCCGTTTTGGATGTCGGCGATGCGCTGGGCAGGGATGGTGCGGGTGGAACCGTCGGCGAGGTGCATGGGGGCGGAGGTGATGCGGGCTTGTTCCTCGATGCCGGTGGGAAGGAGGATGCCGAGGCCGAAGGAGTAGGCCCAGTGGGTGAAGTCGGAGCAGTCAATGCCGATGCCGGGGGAGAATTCGCGCCAGCGGGGTTCGTCAGGGACGTTCCAGACGTGCATGTGGTGGTGGCCGTAGGGGATGGCGCCGCGGAGCTGGTTGGCGGCGGCGAGGACGCGGAGTTCGTCCCAATCGGCGGGGAGGGTGAGGATGCCGTCGGGGGCGTCGAAATCGCGGTAATAGGGGCCCCAGGTGGTGCGGAGGCGACGGATGGCTTCGAGATTATACCAGTCGGCAAAAGGGGTGCGGGACCAGTCTTGGAAGTCCTGGGGACGTTTGGGGGCTTTGAGGAAATCGGGGGTGAGGGCGGGGTCGGTAACGGCAGGGGCGAAGACGTAGGGGGAGTGGTAGGTGGCGCGGTCGGGCTCGTTCTGCTGGGCAGCAGAATTCGGGATGGGGGTTTTGTTCTGGGCAAAGAGTGCGGCGGGGGGAGCGGAGAGGAGAAGGGCGAGGAGGAGGGAGAGGGAGCGCATGGGTAATGGAAGAGTTTACGGTTTTCGGTTTACGGTTTGCAGTTAGGAAAAAATATCAGGGGGGATTTATTCCTTGAGGAGGTTTTTGCGGGCGCGTTTGAGGGCGGAGCGGGTGGAGGGGTCGAGCTTGGGATACTGCGGGTTGAGGGCGCGGAGCTCGTGGTAAAGGATGTGGGCGGCGGCGAGGCGGGAGACGTATTTGTAGTCGGCAGGGAGAATGTGCCAGGGAGCCCAGGGGGTGGAGGTGGCGGCGAGGAGAGTGTTGTAGGCGGCGTTGTATTTATCCCAGTCGCGGCGGTCGCG
>CAZDAQ010000091.1:0-2041 GCA_964503425.1 uncultured Opitutales bacterium | reverse complement strand
GCGGGGAGGCGCTGGGGGAGGAGGAATTCGGGATGGATGCGGGGGACGAGGGTTTCCTCGTAGTAGGAGCGGTTGAAGACGCCGATTTCGCCGCGGGCGGGGAGGTGGATGATGCAGCGCCAGAGGAAATCGTGCGTGAGTTCGGGGCCGGCGGGGGCGGAGAAGGCGGTGACGTGGCAGGACTGCTGGTTGAAGCCGGAGAGGACGTGCTTGATGATGCCGTCCTTGCCGGCGGCGTCCGTGGCCTGAAGGATGACGAGGAGGGACCAGGTGCGTTCGGCGTAGAGGCGGTCGTGGAGCAGGCGGAGCTGGGGGCGGAGGTCTTCGAGGGCTTCGATGGCGTCGTCCTTGTCGCCAAAGCCGAGGGTGTCGCCGGGGTGATGGTGGGCGAGGGGATCGCGGGCGCCGAAGGGGACCCGGAGTTTGGAGGGGTGGAAGGGCATGGGGGAATTGCTGAATGCTGATTGCTGAATGCTGAATTGAAATGGAAAACGGTTCAGGTTTCGAGTTTGGAGTTTTGGAAAAATCGAAAGGGGAAATGAAGACAAGGAATGTTTGGGGTTTGCGGTTTGCGGGAGGGGCGGGAAGGATGCGGGGATGAGTGAATTTTGGGAGAAGTTGGCGGGAGGCCCGGCGGGAGCGGGGCTGGCGCCGATTGATTTTCGGGGGGCGTTGAACGACGACCAGTATGCGGCGGTGACGGCGGCGCCGGGGCCAGCGCTGGTGCTGGCGGGGGCGGGGTCGGGGAAGACGCGGACGCTGACCTACCGGGTGGCGTGGCTGCTGCACCAGGGGGTGGCGCCGTGGGAGATGCTGCTGCTGACGTTCACCAACAAGGCGGCGAAGGAGATGCTGACGCGGGTGGAGGACTTGACGGGGGCGCCGCGGCGGCAGTTTTGGGGCGGGACGTTCCACAGCGTGGGGCAAAGGTTTTTGCGGCGACACGGGCAGGCGGCGGGGTTGACGCCGAATTTCACGATCATGGACCAGGACGACGCGGAGGGGCTGCTGGGGGAAATCATCCGCAAGGTGGACCCGAAGTTCACGAAGAACAAGGAGCACCCGAAGCCCTCGGTGATCCACAACATGTTTTCGTATGCGCGGAACACGCGGCAGGGGCTGGAGGCGGTGATCGAGCAGAAGCACCCGTGGCTGGAGAAGCTGCGGCCCACGCTGCAGGGATTTTACGACGGCTACCAGCAGGCGAAGAAGGAGAAGCAGGTGGCGGACTACGACGACCTGCTGGAATACTGGCTGCTGGCGCTGCAAAAGGACGCGGGGGCGCGGGAGTATTACCAGCGGAAGTTCAGGCACATCCTGGTGGACGAATACCAGGACACGAACAAGCTGCAGTCGGAAATCGTGGACCTGCTGGCGGCGGACCACCAGGTGATGGCGGTGGGGGACGACGCGCAGTGCATCTACACCTGGCGCGGGGCGAACTTTGAGAACATCCGCGGGTTCCCCGAGCGGCACCCGGGGACGCAGATCTACAAGATCGAGATCAACTACCGGAGCACGCCGGAGATTCTGGAATTTGCCAACGGGATTCTGGACAACCAGCCGGACACGCAGGGCTACCGGAAGCGGCTGCGGGCGGCGCGTGCGAGCAGCCGCAAGCCGGTGGTGATCGCGGCGGTGGACACGCGGCAGCAGGCGCAGTTCGTGATCCGGCGCATCCGCGAGCTGCAGCAGAACGAGGACGTGGCGCTGCACGACATCGCGGTGCTTTACCGCGCGCACTTTCAGGCGATGGATTTGCAACTGGAGCTCTCGCGCACGGGGCTACCGTTCACCATCACGAGCGGGGTCAGGTTTTTCGAGCAGGCGCACATCCGCGACCTCGTGGCGCACCTGCGGTTCGCGCACAACCCGCGGGACACGGTGGCATTCCGGCGGCTGGCGGAACTGCTGCCGCAGGTGGGGCCGAAGAAGGCGGACGCGATCATTGCGGCGGCGGCGGAGACCGCGCGGCGGGAGGGGAAGTCGTTGATCCAGGCGCTGACGCTGGACGCGGTGATTTTAAAAGTGCCGGAGGAAA
>CAZDAQ010000090.1:0-11485 GCA_964503425.1 uncultured Opitutales bacterium | reverse complement strand
CACCAGCGCCAGCAAAAACGGCAGCCCATAACGGCTGATGTTCGGATCGTCCCACCCGCCCCAGTCCAGGCTCATGGCCAGCACCGCGTTCGCCAGCACCAGCGGCAGAAACACCATCAGCGCGAGCTCCGCCACTTTCTCCGTCTTAAGCACCGTCCGCAACGTCCGTCCCATGACCACGAGTGTCAGCAACACCGCCACACAACCCGCCGCCGAGAGCAGCACCGAGTTGGTCTGCTCGCTGCCCCATTGGAACAGAAAATACACGGCGTGCCCCAGATTGTTCGGAATGTGCGCAACGTTCAGAAAATTGCTGCGGTCGGTCTGGAAAAAATCCCCATGGGCCAAATACACCTGCTGTATTCCCAGGGGGAGCGTCAGCAGCAGCGGCGCCCCCGCCACCATCCAGGACAGCCGCCGCATTTCCACCGGTTCGCGCAACCACCGGATCATCACCACCGCCGGCAGCGCCAGCAGGTAAAGCAGCGACTCATACCTTACCCCCGCCAGGAATACCGTGGTAAAAACCAGCAGGCCGAGCCCGCGGTCATCCTCCGCCTTCAGGTAATAAGTCGCCGCGAGAAACGCCCCCGCCAGCGCCACCATGTTCAACAAATCAAATCCCCCGCCAGTGGCGTTTTGTGCCAGCAACGGCAGCCCAATCAACAGCCATGCCCCCACCAGCCCGGCCCGTCTTCCCGCCCACGCGACCCCCGTGGCATACACGAGCGCCAGCAGCGCCGCCGCCAGTATCCCATTCACCATCCACGCATTCGCCGGACGGTATCCCGTCAGGTCGTGGACCGTCGCCACTAAAAACGGATACGCAATTGGCCGCTTGTCCACCCGGCTCCCAATCGGCGTCGGCACCCCGTCCACCGCGTGCATCTTCTCCGGCATCGTGGCTTCCCGCAGGTAATGCAGGTTGTGCGACACCGCCGCCAACGCGTATTCATCAAACAAAATCTTGAACGTGTGCGGCTCCTGCACCTGGAGAAACACCGCTCCAAATAAAATCGTCGCCACGCCCCAGCCATGCCGCCACAACCCCGCCCAGCCGCGCCACGCATCCCGCAGCGCCTGCACCGCATAATACGCCACCAACCCCACCGTAATTGCCTCAATGTAATACCCCCCGTATCGCACCATCGCCTCCGCCACGTCGTCCGGGCAAATCACCCAGCGCCACGCGGCCACCACGATCGCGCAGGCCACCGTTGCCAGCAATTGCACCCGCGTCGTCCGGGGCAGTTGTTGCCATTGCTGTGAGAGGGAAGCCATGCGGAGAAGGTGCCGGAGGGAATCATCGAAAGCGAATTTTTCGCAATCCGAACAGCGTCATCTTCAATAACAGCCAGCCGTGGCGAAAACGCGAGATGTTCGTCTGTCCGTAGGCGCGATTCTGGTAGCGCACCGGAATGTCCCGTATCCGCAGTCCCAACAGCGTCGAGCCGAACAGCAGGTTGAAGTCCCCGAACGGATCGAAATCCCCCAGCTCCACGATTCGTTTCGTGAGCCGCTCGTAGTCTCGCCGCGCGATCATCTTCGTCCCGCACAGGCTGTCCTTCAGCCGCTGCCCCAGCACGAAACTCAGCGCGCCCGCGAAAAAATGGTTACCCAGCATGTTCAAAAACTGCATCGCCTCGTCCTGCATCGGGTAAACCAGCCGGCTCCCGTTGGCGAACTCCGCCGTCCCCGCGCACACCGCCTCGAAAAACTTCGGCAAGTCCTCCGGCGGCGCCGTCAAATCCCCATCCTGAATCACCAGCAAATCCCCCGATGCCTGCGCGAACCCGTGCCGCACCGCGTCCCATTTCCCCTTGCCCGGCTGGCGCGAAAGCTTCAACCGCAGCGGCCCCCGATACGCCGCCACCGCCGCCTCCAGCGTCTCCCAGGTGTTGTCCTTGCTGTGCCCCTCCACAAAAATCACTTCCGTGCCGCGCCCCAATTGCGGGATGCGCGCCAGCGCTGACCCTACGTTCCCGGCCTCGTTGCGCATCGGCACCACCACCGAAACGCTCGTCTCCTCCGCCCGCGCAAACCGCATCCGCGGCCGCGCCACGATGAACACCGTCATCCCCAGCACATGCAGCCCCGGCAGCCGTGCCAGGAACCGGTTGCAGAACGGCTCCAGCAGCGGAATCTCAAACGGCAGCCACTGCTCCCCCCGCGCCACCACCACTTCCCATCCGGCCAACTCCAGCAGGTTCACCATGTCCCCGCGCGACAGCCAGTTCCAGTAATCCCGCTGCACCACACCCCCAAACGCCCCCGCCAGCTTTATCGCCGGCATCCAAATATGGTTCAGCGACGTGATGTATAACCGCGTCCGTGCGTGGCTCTGCTTTAACAACGCCTCAAATGCCGCCTGCGCATCCCGCAAATATCCGGGCAGGTAGTTCAACACGATATGGTCCCACTGGCCCGCAACTTCCGTCTCCGGCAGCCGCCCTTCGCGAAATTCACAGTTGCCCCCCCCATGCCGCTCCCTTGCCGTAGCCACCAGTTCCGGGTCCGGCTCCACTCCCAAACCCTGTGCCGGTTGCAGCGCCGCCAGCAAATCCCCCCGCCCACTGCCCCATTCCAGCACCCGCTCCCCCGGCGGAATATACCGCGCGTGCAGCCGCGCCATCTGCCGCCGGAAACCGGCTTGAAAGCGGTAGGCGAAACCCTCCGCGTGGGCCGGCGGCGCGCTAACGGCGATCTCGGTCGGCGAAGGGTTCATGGCTAAAGGCCCGGCAGTTGGTGGGTGATCATTTTTTCCAAGTCGGACATGTTGGCGGGCAGTTCTTTCGCCGTCGGCACCGCCGCCGGCTGGTCCGCCGGTCGCTCCGTTAGCGGCGTGGATCCCCCCCCCTGTGCGCCCTCCCCTTTGTAATCCCAAGGCATCTCGGTATCGGTCACCGTCGCCGTCCCCACATCCCCCGGCAGGATCACCGTCCCCGCCGGCCGCTTCGGATCATACCCCACCACCCGGCTGATCCGCACCTTGATCTCCGGATGAATCGCATATTCCGCCACCGGTTCCAAAATCAGCCGCTGATCCAGCCGCGCGCTCGGATACTCCATCCATGCGTTCAGCCGCCGGTTGATCATGTATTCCTGCACCACCCACACATCGTGGTAAACTCCCAGTTCCTTCGCCGTCACCAGCTTTTCCGGCGCCACGTTTGCCTGCCCGATGGACACGCTAGGCCGCCCATACAGCGTGAACATCATCGTCGAACGCGCCACCACCAGCACCATCGGATCCGCATGGCCCAGCACATACTGCCGCGCCCACCGGTAGGCTTGGTAGGCTTCCGGCTCATTCGTCGCAAATGCCCGTGACGACACCGGCGCCGCCGACACCACCGACCATATCCCCACCGCCGCCAGCGCCAGCCCCGGCAGCTTCCGCCCGCGCAGCATATGCGCCGTCACAAACAGGATGCACCACGCAAACGCCAGTTGCAGCGGCAGCGAAAACCGCGCCACAATCGGCTCGTCCCAGTGCCCCCAGAACAAAAACATCATCAGAAAACTGTTCGCCAACACCACCGCCACCAGCAGCAGCAAAACCATTCCCGGCCCCGGATCCTTCCACTGCTTCTTCAATCGCAGCCCGATCCCCAGCACCGTCACCAGCAACGCCGCCGCCCCCAGCCCGGACAACAGCAGCGAGTTCTCATCCTCCCGGTCCGGCGAAAACAAAAAGGATATCGCATGCGCCACATTGTCCGGCACATGGCTCCAATTCATGAAGTTTTCCTGCGTCGTCTGGAAGTTGCTCGTGTCCTGCACGAACACCTGGTTGTGCAGCAACGGCAGCGTCACCAGCAAGGGCGATAGCGCCGCCGCCCACGTCAGCGTCACTTGCTTTTCCCGCAACCACTTCAATACCACGATCACCGGCAGCACGCCGAGGTAGAGCAGCGACTCATAGCGGCAATTCGCCAGCAGCACCGCCGTTATCACCATCAATTCCAACCCCTCCGTCCCTGGCCTCCGCCAGTAGTTCCAGCACGCCAGCAACAACCCGCACAGCATGGTCGCGTTCAGCAAATCGTAGCCACCCCCGGTCACGTTCTGTTCCAACAACGGCAGTCCCACCAGCAAAAACTGCCCCAGACAACCCACCCGCCACCCGCCCATCGCTGCACCCACCGCGTATATCAACAACAGCAGCAACGCGCCCAGCAACCCATTGACCACAAACGAGTTCTCCGGCCGATAGCCAGTCAAATCATGTGTCAGCGAAACCAAAAAAGGATACAGCAGGGGCCGCTTGTCCAAAATCGGCTCGAACGTGTAGATCCGCCCATTGATGAAATGCGAGTAGGTCGCGTGCGTCGCCTCCCGCTCAAAATGCATGTCATACGCCGTGGCTGCCAACACGTGCTCGTCAAACAGCACCTTAAACTCATGCGGCTCATGCACTTGCCAGAAAATCGCCCCCAGTAGCCCCACCACCAGCCCTGGCCAGTGCGCCTGCAGCATCGCCCCGCGCAACCACCCCCACCCCTGCCACCGTTTCCGCATCTCCTCCACCAGCGCCAGCACAAACAATAGCGCTACGCCCCCCGTCAGCCAGTAGCCCGCATGTTCCACAAAGGGCTTGTCCATTTCCGGCGTCGCCAGCCCCAGCCGAAACTCCACCAACCCGGCCGCCAGCCCCACAGCCAAAATCAGTTGCCACCGCGTCGTGCGCGGCAGGGCGGACCATATCCGGGTCTTTTGCATTATGGACAACAAAGTCAACCTGGTTCTCCTCCTTCCCGGAACCATACCGGGCCGGTTCCAGCCCATCCCAATAGAAAAGCCGTTTTCCGGCGAGGGAAAACGGCTTTCCTAGAGGAAACGACCACTTACAGATTGTAAGTAACCGTGGGGAAGGCAGACGCCGGGCTCGAAATCGAGACCTGCGTGGTGCCCTGCGCCATTGTGAACGCTGAATAGCTCGGGGCTTCGTCAGCCACCGGCGTAATCGAGCGAATGTAGTTGTCCGTGGCGGTGCCGACCAAGTCGGTGTAAGCCGCCTGCGTCACGCCCTTATCCAACATATACTGCTGCCCGGCCGCTGCCAGCTGCCGCAGATTGTTGGTGACTGCCTTTTGACGGGATTGCGCGCGCACTTTGTTGAACGCGGGAATGGCCATCGCCGCCAACAGGCCGATGATAACCACGACGATCATGATTTCCACTAGGGTGAACCCCTTTTTGCTGTTCTTATTATTCATAATATTCTGCCCAATATGGGATTTGTGTTGATGATATGTGCCAAGCCAGAGCGGCCTGACACTGTTGTTCATAAGCATTATCGACACCTATGCCAAGCTCATATGTATATTTCATAAGTTTTTTACAAACGTGCCTAAGCTTAGATTTATCGCCCTTGCACCCCATATTTGCATTTTTTTCACCCGGGTATGCCCCGGCCAAAAAAAACACCGGCCTCCCGCAAACGAGGACCGGTGTGTTTATCCAATCTGCTCGTTGCCTACAGATTGTATGTGACCGTGTCGAAGGAGTTCGCCGGGCTCGAGATCGTGACCTGCGTCGTACCCTGCGCCATCGTGAACGCCTGGTAACTCGGCAATTCGTCGGCCACCGGAGTGATCGAGCGAATGTAGTTGTCGGTCGCGGTGCCGACCAGGTCGGTGTACGCCGCCTGCGTCACGCCCTTGTCCAACATATACTGCTGCCCGGCTGCTGCCAGCTGCCGCAGATTGTTGGTGACTGTCTTCTGGCGGGATTGCGCGCGCACCTTGTTGAACGCGGGAATGGCCATCGCCGCCAACAGGCCGATGATGACCACGACGATCATGATTTCCACGAGGGTGAAACCCCGTTTGCTGCGTTGTATATTATTCATAATGATATGCTGACTTATTTTGGATTTCCAACACTTTCAAACCGGAATGGCTTGATGCGCCACGTTCTAGCTTAAACTATGCCGTTAGGCCAAGCATAAAGTTTTCGGGCATTATTTTTTTACGATTTTTTTAAGTCACTAACCATCAATCGTTTAAACAATTTTTAAGTTAAAACTGTTGTTTGATTAGTCACTGGGCAAAGTAATCATTCCCGCCGCCGCGCACTTACCCTCTCTTCCCAATCTAATAGCCTTTCCATCAGGTATTTAGGGATACACCTCCCGTCCTGTCATTACGCAAACATTATCCCCATAATTACCCTGCCTGGACTCGCGTCGCCGCCCGGTGGTTGCCACCCGCCATCTTCGCAAACACCAGCTTTCCGCCAGCTGAGGGCAGCACCGTCACCACCTCCACGTCCACTCCCCGCCCAATATACGGCTCCGCTTCATTCACCACCACCATCGAGCCATCCGCCAAATAGCCCACCGCCTGCCCGGACTCCTTCCCCTGCTTTACCAAGTCCACGCTGAACCGGTCGCCCACCGTCACATCCGGATGCAATGCCCGCGCCAGCTTGTTCAAATTCAACCACGCCACGTCTTGAAACTCCGCCAGCTTCGCCAGATTCGCATCCGTCGTCAGCAATCGCGCCTTCAGGCTCTTCGCCACAAAAATCAGCTTCTCGTCCACCTGCTGCCGGTTCTCCAGGTTCACCTCGTGAACGCGCACCTCCACCCCCTTCACCCGCCGCAATTCATTTAGCATCTCCAACCCCCGCCGGCCCCGCGCCTGCCGCTGCGGATCCATCGAGTCCGCAATGTGGCTCAACTCCTCGATCACAAACCGCGGCACCACCAGCGCCCCGCCCAGAAAATGGCTCTCGCACACCCCCAGCACCCGCCCGTCAATCAGCGCGCTCGCGTCCAGCACCACGATCTGGCTCGCCACATCCTGCGGCGCAAACCGTACATACGGAATCACCACGTTGAACTCATCCCGCCCGCGCAACGCCATCACCGTCGCAATATACATGCATACCGGAAACAGCACCAGCCGCACCATGTAGAGTTGCGAATGCAAGTCCGACTGAATCCGGTCGTCCACGTCAAACAGCAGCGGCGAAAAATCCAGCAGCAGCGATATCACCACCCCCACCGCCAGCCCGAACGTCACCGCGGTCAGCGCGCGGAGCGAAAATCCCTTCAGCAGCAAATCCACCAAAATCGTCAGGGCCCCGATTCCGGCCCCCACTGCGATGCACAACCCCAGGTAGTTCTTCCAGTCCGTGTTCGAATACCACACCAGCACCCCCCCCAACAGGCAGAGGATGAAAAAAAACGTGCGAATGATGTTGAGTGTATATTTCATGCACAAACCGCCGCCAGCCGCGGCCATGGTCTTCGGCGTTCAGGACTCCTGCCACCACCACACCGCCACCGGCAGCAAAATCATGCCCACCATGACGACGAATACCCACCGCTGCGCCCGGATGGCCTGCGCGCGCAACGCCGGCGTCACCTCGGCGTCGGACGAATTCTCGTCCGCGCCGGTCTCCTGACCCGCCATGGGTGATGCCTGTGACACGCCCACCCATCATGCGGTTCCCTCCCTGCCCCCGCAAGCCTGATTGACCGGGCCTTTCCCCGGAGCGATTCGCGTTCACATTCCTCCAAACCACCCCTACCATCCCTCCCCGCTGCCCTCCTTTTGCCCATGCCCGACATCGCCCAGCATAACCACGAAATCCATGCCAACCGCTCGGCCTGGGAACGCAAGCCCGCCCTCCGCCGCATCTACCGCGCCTTCTATGACGAAATCGCCGCCGCCCTCCCCCGCGACCTCCCCGGCCTCACCGTCGAACTCGGCTCCGGCATGGGCAACATCAAGGAAGTCCTCCCCGATTGCATCACCACCGACCTCTTCCCCAACCCCTGGCTTGACCGCGTCGAGAACGCCTACGCCCTCAACTTCCCCGACCACTCCGTCGCCCGCCTCATTCTCTTTGACGTCTGGCACCACCTCCAATACCCCGGCGCCGCCCTCCGCGAATTCCGCCGCGTCCTCGCCCCCGGCGGTGCCGTCGTCCTTTTCGAACCCGCCATGGGCCTCCTTGGCCGCGCCGTTTACGGCCTCTTCCACCACGAACCCCTCGGCCTCGGCCAGCCCATCGCCTGGGACATCCCCGAAAACTTCGACCCCACCCAACAAACCTACTACGCCGCCCAAGGCAACTGCTGGCGCCTTACGCGTGATTTCATGCGGCGCCCGCCTGCCACCGTCGCCGGCTGGCAAATCCCCCGCGTCCAATACTACCCCGCCCTCCCCTATCTCCTCAGCGGCGGCTTTCGCGGCCCCCAACTCTTCCCCGACCGCGCCCTCCCCATCCTCCAAACCCTCGATAAACTCCTCCGCCCCTTCCCCGCCCTCACCGCCGCCCGCATGTTGGTCGTCCTCCGACCGAACTAAACTGATGGTAAATTTGCTTTTTTGGGGCTTGCCGGGAGCGGGGGGAGGTTAAATATCAAATTGGTTTTTCGCTGCGACTCGGCACTTCTTTGACGCAGGTCAACGTTATAAGGATTTTACGTGGTCACCAAAATTTACATGCTATGATCGTGCCGTCTAGTCGCCGTAAGCCCACCGCCCGTCGGCGTGGCTTTTCTCGTTAGGCATTGCCAGAGCATTCGCCAACAGAATCCGTCAAAAGAACGTTATGAAAACTAAGCGTCTATTGGTTTTTACCATCAGCCTGCTCATTGTTTCGGCCAGTATCGCAGCCGCGCGCGCTGTTCGGAGCTGGTCATATCAGGAACTCCTCGACAAGTCTGATTTGGTGGTTATCGCCACTCCCACAGCCAGCAATGACACCCAGGAGCGCAACCTTCCAGGCTTCGATGGCCAGCCGGCCATCGGCGTCGAAACCCGATTTACGGTCTCTGCTGTCATCAAGGGTGATGAGGCGCTAAAGGATTTTGTGCTTCACTACTACCGGCCCGGCCCTGGCGGCATGGTAGTCCCCAACGGCCCGAGTTTTATCTATTTTGCCATTTCCGAGAAACCATCGATGCGTCCAAGGACATATATCCTATTCCTTCATCAGGAGGCTGACGGTCGCTACGCGCCAGTCGTTGGCCAAGCGGATCCGGGGCTTGGGGTTAGGGAACTTCAAGGAGTGTATGAGAGCGCAGTTACCGAAACCCAGACGAAGCTGGGAATTGACATTAAGAATATTCTCACGGAATGCCAGACGATTAAGCCGGGAATGACCCGCGCAGAGCTTTCCAAGGTCTTCACCACGGAAGGCGGCCTCTCAATTCCCATGCATCGGACGTATGTTTATCACGATTGTCCATACGTCAAGGTTGACGTTGATTTTACTCCATCAAGCGAAAAGCAACGGACACTTGAAGAAAAGCCGGGCGATATCATCGTAAGCATTTCAAAACCGTATTTTGATTGGACAGTTAGCGATTGAACGAGCTGTCTCAGGCGTTGCAGCGAACCGGCGCCATGGGTTGCTGATAGCAGAAAATTGCGTTTTCAGGGCTGTCAGTGCGGGGGGTTAAGTATCCGGATAGTGGTAATTTTTGGCTATTTTACATCTTCAAAATTCCGGCGCACTTCTTCGATCCTCTGGCGATAATGCTCGGCATCGCCGTAATCAAAGAAGTTTTTGTAGCGGCTGTGGGCGGTCTTGATCCGCAAGGCGTGGCGGATGGGACAAAAATACTGCTCGGTGCGGCCGGCGATTTCCGCCGCATAAGCCAGGATGCCATTGGCGTAGGCGCAATACTCGCAATTGAGCTTTTCGACGGCATTCAAGTAGGAGAGCCGGTGGCGGTCGAAGAGCAGGTAGTCTCCGCGTATAACCCGGGGAATCCCGTAGATGGGGAAGCACGCGAATTGATAAAACGACATCATCAGATCGAGCAACGCGACGGGCAGGAGGACGGACCAGATGACCACGCCGGTGAGGATGGTCAACAATTGGGAGTCGCGGAAGAAGCGGTAGTGACCTTTCCTGAGCCGCCGGTGCCGGGTTCTGGCCTCCGCCGCAAATTGGATTTTTTTATTCTTCACCTGGTAAAAAAGCTCGGTTTCCTTCCGGCTCAATTCCCTGAGCAGTTCTTTTTCGAGTTGCTGCATCTGGCCGAGCAGCGAGTCCAGTTTGTCGCTCATGGTTTTTAGAGTTGGGCGAAGAAAGGCCGCGTTGGGGCAATGCGCCCCATTTAGCCAGCGTAGGGTCAGCCTGACGGAAAGCCGATGAAGCGCGAGGACATTCGAGCCTTTCGCCGTCAGGCTCTATCCGGAATTGTCTGAGCGAAGGAGAGCCGCTACACCTGTATGCATTTGAGAACTCAAAAGCGGTCGGACTTTAAGTTTTTTAGTGCGTAGGTT
This sequence comes from uncultured Opitutales bacterium, assembly GCA_964503425.1. Lineage (GTDB taxonomy): Bacteria > Verrucomicrobiota > Verrucomicrobiia > Opitutales > JABDGR01 > CAZDAQ01. Next base: position 1,229 of record CAZDAQ010000090.1, on the reverse strand, counting down.
GGCGGGTTATTACTGATGGAAAACTGCTTTCTCGGGGTTGCCGAATTCGGCAGGTCGCGGCTAACTTGCGGTTCCAAACCAGACCTACTTCACCACCAGCTTCACCGCCGCGCTCGTCGCCGTCCCCGCCGGGTTGGACACCACCACTTGGTAGCTCGCCGCGCTGCTCTTGCTCACATTCACCAAGCTCAACGTCGCCGTATTCACCCCGCTGATGTTGAGGGTGTTTACCATGATCGCCGTCCCTTTCTTCCACGCGTAGCTCAACGGCGCGTCGCCCGTGGCCACCACCGTAAAGGTCACATTCGCGCCTGCCGCGGTCGAGACCGCCTTCGGCTGCGTCTTGATCTTCGGCGCCACCTTCGCCACCAGCAGCGTTGCGGCGTTGCTCGTCAGGCTCCCGTTGGCGCTGGTTACCACCACCGTGTAGGTCCCGTTGTTCGCCGACGTCACCGCCTTCAGCACCAGTGTCGCGCTTGTCGCGCCCGCGATGTTCGCCCCGTTCTTTTTCCACTGGTAGGTCAGCGCGCTCGCCGCCGTCGCGTTGACGCTAAAGGTCACCGTCGCCCCCGCCTTCACCGCCTGACTCACCGGCTGCGTCCCAAAGGTCAGCGGCGTCACCACCGTCAACCGCGCAAAATTGCTCGTGATCGAACCCGCGGAATTCGTCGCCACGCAGCGGAATTCGTCGCCCGTCATTCCCGGCGTTACCGCCACCACCACCAGCGTCTCCGAAGACGTGCCGGTGAACCCGCTCCCGTCGTGCAGGTAGCTCCAGGTTCCACCCCCGTCGCTGGAAATTTGCCATTCATACGTCGGCGCCGGCGTGCCGCTGGCCGTGACGGTGAAGCTCGCGTTGTGGCCGCTCGTCACCTGCACACTCTGCGGATGCTGCGTAATTTGCGGACCCGGATTGATTCCGCCTTTCCGCACCGTGTCGTTGTTGCTGTCCGCTACATAAAAATTTCCTGAGCTGTCCACCGCGATGCCCGCGGGCAAATTGAACTGCGCCGCCGCCCCCGCCCCGTCCGCGCTCCCCGGCGTTCCCGCCTGCCCCGCCACCGTCGTTACCACCCCCGCCGGCGTGATCTTCCGTATCGTGTCATTGTGCGTGTCGCTCACATACACATTCCCGTTCCCGTCCACCGCCACGGCCACCGGCTGGTTGAACTGCGCCGCCGTCCCCACGCCGTCCGCGCTGCCCGGGATGCCCGCAAACCCCGCCACCC
>CAZDAQ010000089.1:0-11724 GCA_964503425.1 uncultured Opitutales bacterium | reverse complement strand
TACGAAGAGGACGCGACGGAGCGCGTCCCTCCAGGAGAGAAGGGGGGCCGTCGCAAGCGACGCCCCTACAGTGAGAGTGGACGCCTCGGAGAGGCGTCCCTACCAAAGACAAAGAGCGGCTACCTAATCGCCAAGGCGCTGATCCGGCCATTCCAGCATTCTGGCGCGTTAATCTTTCAGGACCATGAAGTCGAAGAGGGAATAAGCGGGTTGCGACGGTGGAGTGGCGGGGGGCGCGGGGGGCGTTGTGGGTGCGGGGGGGGGGGGGGAAGTGGGGGCTGCGGTGGCGGATGTCGTGGCGGAGGTGGTTGAGGTGGTGGAGGCTGTGGCTGCGGGAGGCGTGCCGGTGGGGGCGCCGCGACCGCGGCCACCACGACCGCCGGCGGGCAGGGGGGCGCGCTCGGTCGCGTTAACGCGGACATACCGCGCCGAGGTGGTTTTAAATTTTTCGTCGGTGACGGAATAGGACGAGCCCTGGGTCGTGCTGAAGACGTCGGTCCACGTCGCCGCATCGGTAGAGGTTTGGATTTTGAAGGTTTTGGCGGCGTTGGTGTTCCACTTGAGGATGACGCGGTTGATGTCCGTGGGTGCGCCGAGGTCCACCATGAGCCATTGCTGGTCGCCGGGGGCGCTGTTCCAGTGGATATTGACGTAGTCCTGATAAGTCTTCGGCACGGTGACGTTGCCAGGGAGGTTGACGCCGTCGTTGGACGAAGCGGTGGCGGTTTTGCCGGCGGCGAGGTTGCGGGCGGGGTCGAATTTTCTCCAGGTGCCGGTGGCGAGGTCGAGGTCCCAGTCCTGGTAATAATTCACGACGGGGGTGTCGCCATTAAATTCCATGGAGAGCCAGATGTAGTCGCCATTGCGGCCCTGGGGGAGGTTTTTGGTCCAGCGGTCGCCGGCAAACATATAGAGGGTGCCCTGGGTGCCGTGGATGGGGTAAACGAAGTCAACCTGGGAATCCCAGGAATTGGTGGAGCCAGGGGTGGAGAGGGGTTGGGCGGGAGACCAGGGGCCGGCGAGATTGGTGGCGGTGTAGTAGCTGGTGCCGGAGGACTGGATGCCGGCGGTGCGGGAGGTGCCATAATAGTAGAGGCCGTGGCGCTTGAAGATGTGCGGGGCCTCGCGGCTGCGGATGTCCCAGAGGTAGATGCGCTTGTCGAGGGTGAGGTAGTCGTCAGACATGCGGTAGATGCCGTGCTGGGCGTTGGTGCCGGTCGCCCAGGAAACATAGGCGAGATAGGCCTTGCCGTCATCGTCCTGGAAAACGGACATGTCGCCCATGGCGGCGTTGTCCACGAGCACGTAGCTTTTGAAGATGAAGAGGCCTTGGGGTTTGTCCGCCGTGGCAATGCCGAGGTAGGCGCCGTTGCCATCGTATTTCATGAACATGACATACTGGCCGGTCTTGGCGTTGTAGAGGACGTCAATGCGGTTGGCGTCCACGGACTGGCGCATGCACACGCCGAGGTTGGTCCAGTGGATGAGGTCGGTGGACTTGTAGCAGTATTGCTCGAAGAAGCCGCGGGGATTGCCGCCATACCAGTAGAAAGTGCCGTTGAACTGGCGGAGGCAGCCGCTGCGGGTGAGGATGCGCTGGCCGTTTTGATCGAGCCAGTAGAAATCGTTGTGGATGGTTACGAAACTGGCAGGCGGCGGCGGCGCTGATGCAGGCGCGGCGGACGGCGGGGCGGCCTGCGCGTGGACGGTGTTGCTGAGCAACAGCACGATGCCAAGAAAAAGAAAGCGGTAGAAGAGACGCGGAAGCGGGGAATTTTTCATGGGGTAGAAAATCGAGCGGGGGGGGTGGCCCGGATTTGACGGGTATAAAAGACGGGGGTCAAATAGAAAGACCCGGAGGAAGATGGAGCGGAAAACGCCCGCACAGATGGAGCAGAAGGGGAGAGGAAATTTGAATAACGAAAAGCGAATAACGAATACGGGGGCGGAGAGCCGGGAACGCAGATGCACCGTAAATATTTTAACGGTGGGTGAACTGCCCATAGCGAAATGCGGGCGGTTCGTTTATTCTCGGCGGCATGCAACACCGGCAATTTTACACGGACACGGAAGAGCCTTTGACAAACGCGCGGCGGAGGGCGGTCGTGCTCGCAGCGGAGCACGCGGCGCAGGAGGACGGCGAGGGGGAAACACCGTTGTTCGAGGCGATAGCGGAGCGGGCCTACGAATTATATGTGGAGGAGGGATTTCGGGAGGGGCAGGCATTGCGCCACTGGCTGAAGGCTGAGGAGGAGGTGCAGCGGGAGCACGGCTTGCCGAAGAGCCGGCAGTGGGCGCCGATTCATGCCGAAAAGCGGAAAACCCCGATTGTCGTCCGGGATCTGGCGCAGGAGGCGCCGCGCAGCCCGCGCGACCGGATCGGGGGTTTTGCCATCGCGGCCCGGACGGTGGACAAATGCCAGGCAACGATGGCGGGGACCGAGGGCGATTACCATTTTAACTGTCCGCTGGACAATCTGCTGTTCCGGTTCAAGGGGATCACGGGGACGCTATTCAAGGCGGAAGTGCAGGCGGCGGAGAGTTACGAGGAGGTGGGGGAATGGCTGAAGGCACACGGCAAGACGAAAACGGCGCAGGAAATAAAGGAGTGGTCGGACGAAATGGAAGCGGCAAGCATGATGGGCGAGCCGAAGAAGCGCGAATTTTTTGAGGCCGAGTGCGCGAGGCTCGGGCTGGATCCGTTTACGGCGACGACGTTTGACTGGCTGGAGGCGGACGACCGCGCGAGTTTAAAGGGCGAAGGGAAATAGGCAATGGGGCGTCACGGGTGGGTGACGACTTTCATGGAGCCGGGGGGCTCGATTTCGACGGGGATGTGGGTGCGCTGGACATTGGGGTCGGTGAATTCACCGGCGCTGCTGCGGCCAACGCCCCAGAGGCTGCCGTCGGTCTTGATGAAGAGGGTGTGATTATAGCCAGCGGCGATGGCGTTGACGCCGCTCGGGATGACTTCGATGAAGGAGGTGATGGGTTTGGAGGCGTTGGTAGAGGCCAACTGGTAACCACTATTCATGCCCGAGCCCCAGACGCTGCCGTCGTTTTTGAGGAAGAGGGTGTAGCCGTAGCCGAGGGCGACCTGGACGACGTTCGCGGGGACGACCTTGACGGGGCGGTGCTGGTTGGTGTTGTTGCCGAGGCCGAGCTGGCCAAAGAAGCCGTAGCCGCAGAGCCAGAGGCTGTGGTCGCTGAAGAGGAAGGCGCTGTTCATGCCGCCGGCGGCGATGGCGATGACGCCGCTGTTGATGATTTTGGCGAGGGCGGTGCGCGTGGTGGTGGTGCCGTCGCCAAGCTGGCCGTAGTTGTTGGAGCCGCCGGTGTAAACGCTGCCGTCCTGCATGAGGATGACGACGTGGCCCGCGCCGGCAGCGACGTCCTTGGCGCCGCCGGCGAGGATTTTGGAGGGGCCGAGGCGGCTGGCCATCTGCCAGACGCTGCCGTCAACTTTGACGAAGTAGGTGGTGTCCAGACCGGCGGCGATGGCGGTGACGCCGTTGTCGATGATTTTGGTGGCGCGGAAGAATTTGGGGGTGGAGCCGCCGCCGAGCTGGCCGCTGGCATTATTGCCCATGCCCCAGAGGCTGCCGTCGGTTTTGAGAAAGACGGTGAACCAGGAGTTCGCGGAGACGGAGGCGACGCCGCCGGCCTCGATGTGGCGCGCGGGCCAGATGATGATGGCGGAGTCCCAGCCGAGCTGGCCGTCGTGATTGTAGCCGCGGCCAAAGAAGCCGCCGTTGGCCTTGATGTAATAGGAGTCGTTCTCGGAGGCGCTGATGAGGTGGTCACTGGTGGCGGCGCGGGCGAGGGGCGCGGCGGCCAGGGCGAGCAGAAGAAGGCGGGAAGCGAGTTTGAGGAGGGAGGCCATGGTGGGAAGGCGGGGGAATGGGGGAAGGTGAAACTGGAGCGAGGCCGGGGGGCAACCGTGGCGCGTGGCGCGCGGGGGCATAACCCGATAGCGTTAGCAGTGGGACGGGCGGGAGGGCAAACTATTCCAGGGAAATTGGGGGAGGCAGGGAGCGGGGAGGCGGGGAGGGGTTTCCCCCTATTTTTTTTATTGCCAGCGGACGAGGAAGGATTTTTTTTGTGCCCGAAGGTTCACCGATGAAAAAGCTCACGGCTCGTTCGCGCAAGATAATGATGGCCGCGCCTTTGGCGGCGGCCCTGGCGCCGGCGAGCCACGCCGACATTGTGTATACGAGCCTGGGCGCGGGACAGACCATCAGCAGCGGGAGCATGCTGTATTTCAACGCGGAGACGGGGCATTATGCGGGGAGCGGGTTCCCCGGCGTGCAATTTGAACTGTATTTCAAACCGAGCGCCAACAATGTGTATTTTAAGGGGATAAATGGTTCGGTAGTGGCGAGCGACGACAATCTCTACAACAGCAAGATTTACCACCGGACCTACAAACTAAGCTATGGAACACCGATTCTCCCGCTGCTCGAGCACAGTGTCACCTACATGCATTTTTTGTTCAACAGCCAGACGTTCGGCCTATGGGCACCCGATGGCTCGATCAATTACGCGGGATTCCAAGACACGGCTTCGAATTATGGCTGGGCGGAGATTTCCTACAATGTGGACAAGAGCGTGACGCTGTATGGTTTCGCCTACAACTCGACAGGACAAGACATCCGGGCAGGGCAGACGGTGGTGCCGGAGCCGGGAGCAGCGGGGATAATCGGGGCGGTGGTGGCGGGGAGCGCGGCGGCGTGGGCGGCGCGGAGGAAGCGGGCTAAGAAAGCGTAGGGCAAAGAGGCGGGGAGCGTGGACGGGGAGCGGGGAAAAAAGAGCAGAGAGGGTAAAAGGGATGGGATCCTCGTTCGCTAAAGCTTCGGAGGGTAAGCCTGGTTTGCCGGGGAGTTGGAGAGAGCCGGTTATATTTAACTTACAGCGGGGGTTACGCGGGTTGCCGGTGTTACCGGCTCAAACGCGTGGAGGATTTTTTGGAGGTCCACGTTGTCGAGGATGAGGCGTTTGATGATGGGGATTTTGTCGGAGTCGTGGGGCTGGGTTTTGATGGTCATGTTGACGATTTTGGAGGCGACGGCGTAGGATTCGTCGTCGGTAATGACGACGGGGATGTTGGTCTGGTGGAGCATTTCGAGGAGGCGGGGGTGGGGCATGATGTTGCGGGTGAGGAGGATGCCGGAGACGACTTTTTTGCCGGAGAGGCCGGCCTGGGCGATGGCGGAGAGGAGGATGTCGTCGCGGTCGCCGGGGGTGAGGACGAGGACGCCGGGCTGGAGGTAGTCCATGACGCCTTTGGCGGTCATGGCGCCGATGACGATGCGGAGGACGCGTTCGTTGACGCCGTGGGCGCGGCCATTGAGCCAGCGGCCGGAGATTTCGTCCACGACTTGGGAGAGGTTGGGGGCGGTGAGCGGTTTTTGGAGGGGGATGGCGCCGAGGAGGGGGACGCCGAGGCGGGCGAGGGCCTGGCCGGCGTGCTCGAGGACCTGGGGGATTTTATCGGTGAGGCATTTGTTGACGATGGCGCCGATGACGGGGACGTTATACTTGTCGAAGAGGGCCTTGTTCATGGCGATTTCGTCCACGGGGCGGCCAATGCCGCCTTCGGAGACGATGATGACTTTGGCGTTGAAGAGTTTGGCGGCCTGGGCGTTGGACATGTCGAAGACGGAGCCGACGCCGGCGTGGCCGGTGCCTTCGATGATGATGTAGTCTTTTTGGTAGGAGGCGCGGTCGAAGGCGCGGCACATGCGGTCAACGAGGAGAGGGTGATTTTCGGCGGGGTCCTGGAGGTAGCGGCGGGTGAAGGAGGAGTCCACGGCGACGGGGGACATGGCTTCGATGGGGACTTCGACGTGGAAGATGGAGTCGAGGAGGAGGGAGTCTTCGTCAATTTTGGCGCCCTGGACTTCGACGAAGCGCTGGCCGATGGGTTTGATGTAGCCGACGGAGGGGGAGAGGGAGCGGAGGGCGGCGAAGAGGCCGAGGCAGACGGTGGTCTTGCCTTCGTTCATGCGGGTGGCGGCGACGAAGATGCGCTTGGTGGTTTTGTTGCGCGGGGCGGTGAGGAGGGCGGGGTCGCCATCCTGGGCAAAGGGGGACTGGGCGAGGAGGGGCTGGCGTTGCGAGTCGGGCATGGGAGGGGGAAAGTGATTTAGTACTTAGTGTTTTAGTGCTTAGTTCCTGGTTCTGGATTCGGGGTGTGCGGTGGCATGGCCGGGCACTTGCGAGAGGATTTCGCAGAGTGGCCGGGGTAGAGGGTCAGCAAGAAGGCGCTTAGGAAGCCGGCGGGGGTTCGGCGGCGTAGAGGAAGCGGCGGTCCACGGCCTGGGCGGCGACGAGGACGGCGGTGCCAAAGATGTCGTGAGCGGAGGCGGAGCGGGAGATTTCCGCCGCGGGGCGGGCGAGGCCGGTGATGACCTGGCCGTAGGTGCGAGCGCCAGCGACGATTTGGATGGTTTTGAGGGCGATGTTGCCGGAGTTGAGATCGGGAAAAACGAGGACGTTGGCCTTGCCGGCGACGGGGCCTTCGACGCCTTTTTGTTTGGCGGTGTCGGGGTCGAGGGCGGCGTCGAGCTGGAGCTCGCCGTCAATTTCCGCAGGGAGTTTGGCGGCGAGGGCTTTTTGGTGGGCGAGCTGGGTGGCGGCCTGGACCTTGGCGATGACGGGGTTTTTGGGAGATTGGGAGTGGGTGGAGTAGGCGAGGAGGGCGACGCGGGGGGTCTGGTCCGTGAGGTGGTGGCAGAGGGTCGCGGTGGTGAGGGCGATGTCGGCGAGCTGGTTGGCGGTGGGGTTGGGGATGACGCCGCAGTCGGCGAGGAAGAGGTGGCCGTTGATGCCGAGGTGTTTTTGGGCGGTTTCGACGATGACCATGGAGGAGGCGGATTCGACGCCGTCCTGAAGGGGGATGACTTGAAAGAGGGGGCGCAGGCCGGAGGCGGGGGTGGAGGTGGCGCCGGCGACAACGGCATCGGCGGCCATGGTGGCGAGCATGAGGGCGGCGAAATAGTTGTTGTTGGCGACATAGTCGCGGGCTTCCTGTTCGTTGAGGCCTTTGAAGCGGCGGAGGCCCTGGAAGCGGGTGACGAAGTCGGCAAATTCGTCGGAGCGGGCGGGTTCAATAATGCGGAGGCCGTCGAGGCGGAGGTCGAGGCGGGCGGCATTTTCCTTGATGCGGGAGCGGTCGCCCAGCAGGATGGGGACGCCGAGGCGGCGGGTGGCAAACTGGCGGGCGGCCTGAAGGATGCGCGGGTCAGCGCCTTCGGGGAACACCACGCGTTTGGGGTGCCGAACGAGCCGCGCGCAGAGGGATTCAATCAGGGACATAATGAAGCAAAAAACCACGGTAGCAACAAACCCGGCGAACGGGCAAGGGGATTTCTCGCGCCGCGGGGAGGGCCGGGCGGCGAGTGGAGACAGCGGGCGGGAGGCGCTGGGACCTGGCCGGTAGGCGGCTTGGAGCCCGAGGTTTTTTGCGCATGGCGAAGCATTTGCAGAATGTGTTTGTGGTGTCGGTTTCGACGCTGGGGTCGCGCGTGCTGGGGTTGGCGCGGGATTCGTTGTCGTATGCACTGTTTGGCGTGGGGGCGATGAACTCGGCGTTTGTGTTTGCGTGGCAGTTGCCGAATTTGTTCCGGCGGCTGCTGGGGGAGGGGGCGCTGACGTCGGCGTTCATCCCGGTGTTGTCGGAGGCGGACCACCATGACGGGCGGGCGGAGGCGTTTCGGTTTTTGAACCAGGTGCTGACGCGGCTGCTGGTGACGCTGGCAGCGCTCGTGGTGGTGGGGATGGGTTTGCTGGCGGCGGCGGAGAAGATACCGGGATTGGCGGACCGGTGGTATTGGGGTTTTGAGTTCGGGGTGGTGCTGATGCCGTATTTGCTGCTGGTGTGCATCGCGGCGGCGTTGCTGGCGGCGTTGAACATGCTGGGGCATTTCACGGTGTCGGCGATGTCGCAGGTGTGGCTGAATTTGGCGATGATATTGGCGCTGGTGATCGGGTGGTTTTCCACCGCGCCGGCGCTGGAGAAGATGTACTGGCAGTGCGCGGGGGTGTTGATCGGCGGGGTGTTGCAGGTGGGGTTGCCGGGGTGGCAGTTATGGCGGGCGGACTGGCGGCCACGGATGGACTGGACGTCGTCGCCCCGGTTGAGCGAGATGAAGCGGTTGTTTTTGCCGGGGTTGTTCGGGGCTTCGATTACGCAGGTGAACATATTGGTGTCGGGGTGTTTTGCGCTGTGGTTGAATGAGTCGGCGCGGACGGTGTTGTATGCGTCGTCGCGGTTGATGGAGCTGCCGCTGGGGATGTTCACGATTGCGTTTGCGACGGTATTGTTTCCGCGGATTGCGCGGCTGGCGGCGCAGGGGGACCGGGACGGGATGGGGCAGGCGTATGCGCAGGGGCTGCGGCTGATTTTCGCAATCACGGTGCCGGCGGCGCTGGGGCTGGTGGTGCTACGGGAGCCGATTGTGCGGGTGTTGTTCGAGCACGGGCAGTTTGACGACACGGCGGTGGGGCTGACGACGCCGGTGGTGGCGCTGGGGGCGCTGGGGATACCGTTTTTCTCGCTGGCGACGCTGGCGACGCGGGGGTTCCACGCGATGAAGGACACGCGGACGCCGGTGCGGGTGGCGGCGTGGGCGTTTGTGGTGAATTTGGGAATGACAGTGGCGCTGATGATACCGCTGGGGACGCCGGGGCTGGCGCTGGCGAATTTGGGGGCGTCCATTTTCCAGAGTTTCGCGTTGCAGCGGTTGCTGCTGCACCGGGAGACGCCGCTGGCACGACCGGCGGTGAGGAGGGCGTTGAAGGCAATTGGGATCGCGGGGGCGGGGATGGCGGTGTTTACGGCGGGGGCGTGGTGGGGGCTGCGGGTGGCGTTTGGGGATTCGAAGTGGCTGGATTTATGCGGGGTGGCGGGGCTGATCCCGGCGGCGGTGGTGGTGTATCTGGGGTTGCTGCGGGCGGCGAATTTTGAGGAGTGGCCGCAGTTGCGGGAACTGGCGTTGCAGGCGTTGAGGCCGAGGGGATAGCGAAAAACTGCTCAGTCAACAAACGACCTGCGGCCAGATCATTTTCAAAAATGGCGCAGCCATTTTGCAGGGAATCTGTCACGGTATGGGGAGTGAAAACCATCTCGTTGGATTTGCGGGAACGGATTTCGGCCGCGTGTGACGCGGACGAAGGCACGCGGGCTTGGGGGCGATAATCGGAGGGAAGCGGGCGGGGGTGGTAACACTGCGTTGGCTGCGTTGGCTACGTTGGGTTGGGGGCGGCAATGTAAACCGAGGGTTCGCGGGTAGGCGAAGCCGGAGGAGTCCGAAGTAGGCGCAGGGGCGCCGGGTTACTTCACGGTCAATTTCACCGAGGAACTGGCGAGGGTGCCGGCGACGTTGGTGATGACGACCTGGTAGGGGCCGGCGTTGGCGGAGGTGACGTTGCCGAGCATCAGGGAGGGGCTGGTGGCGCCGGAGATGTTGAGGCCGTTCTTGAGGGCGGTGCCGTTGAACTTCCACTGGTAGGCGAGCGGGGTGGTGCTGGAGGTGCTGACGACGACGGTGAAGGTGGCGGGTTTGCCGGTGGCGATGGTCTGGGCTTTGGGCTGGGTGGTGATCGCGGGCGGGAAGAGCACGGCGAGAGTGATGGTTTTGCTGTCAACGCTCTTGAGCACATTGGAGACGACGACGCTGTAGGCGCCGGCGCTATTGGCGGAGGCCCGGGGGAGGGTGTAGGTGGACTTGGTGGCGCCGGGGAGGTTTTTGCCATTGAGCTGCCATTGATACTTAAGGTCGGTGCCGGTGGCGGTGACGGAGAAGGTGACGTTGCCCGTGGCGACGACGCTGATATTGCCGCCGGAGAGGCTGGAGAGGTTGCCGCCGGAGAGGGCGGTGAGGACGGGCGGGAAGATGAGGGTGAGGGTGGCGGGGTTGCTGGAGACGGTGTTGAAGGCGTTGATGGCGAGGGCGCGGAACTGGTTGCCGGATTGCGCGGCGGTGGTGTTGCCGACGGTGAGGTTGGCACTCGTGACGCCGGAGAAGTTGCCGCCGGCGGTGAGGTTGCTCCAGCCGGTGCCACCGTTGGTGGAGATTTGCCATTGGAACGCGGGCGGGAGGGTGCCGGTGGCGGCGACGTGGAAGACGGCGTTGTCGCCGAGGGGGACGGTGAGGTTGGCGGGGGAGGAGGTGATTTTGGGCGGGACGCCGAGGACGAGGGTGGCGACGCGGCTGGTGACGGCGCTGCCAATGCCGTTGGAGGCGACCACGGTGTAGTTGCCGACTTTGGCGGTGGTGACGTTGGCGACGGTCAGGGTGGCCGAAGTGCCGCCGGAAGCGATGACTTTACCGTTGAAATACCACTGGAAGTTGGGGGCGGGGTTGCCACTAGCCGAGACGGTGAAGGAGGCCAGGTTGCCGGAGAGAACGACAGCGTTGGCTGGCTGGAGCGTGATTTTGGGCGGGAATTGGACGTTGAGGGTGGCGGCGTTGGTGGTGGCCGTGCCGGCGGCATTGGTCGCGATGGCGCGATACTGGTTGCCTAGCATGATCGCGGTCGTGTTGCTGAGGGAGAGGGTGGCATTGGCCGAGCCGGAGGTGTTGCCGCCGTCGGTCAGGTTGAACCAGGTGGCGCCGTCATCATCGGAGACCTGCCATTGGAAGGAGGGGGCGGGGAAGCCACTGGCGGCGGCAGAGAAGGTGGCGGTGTTGCCTGCGACCACGGTTTGGTTCGCGGGCTGGGTGGTGATGCCGGGGATGGTGTTGACGGTGAGGACGGCGGCGTCGGAGGTGTCGTTACCGAAGGGATTGGTGGCGACGGCGCGGAACTGATTGCCGAGCATTATGGCGGTGGTGTTGCTGAGGGAGAGGGTGGTGGTGTTCGAGCCGGAAATGACGCCACCGTCGGTGAGATTGGACCAGGTGGCGCCGTCATCGGTGGAGAGTTGCCACTGGAAGGAGGGGTCGGGGTTGCCGGAGGCGGCGGTGGTGAAACTTGTCGAATTGCCGGCGATGACGGTTTGGTTGCCGGGTTGGAGGGTGATGGCGGGGGCGAAGTTGACGGTGAGGGTGGCGGCGTTGGTGGTTTTTGTGCCGACGGAGTTGGTGGCGACGGCGCGGAACAGATTGCCGAGCATGGAGGCGGTGGTGTTGCTGAGGGAGAGGGTGGCGGTGGTGGAGCCGGAGATGTTGCCGCCGTCGGCGAGGTTGGACCAGAAGAGGCCGCCGTTGGTGGAGATTTGCCACTGGAAGGAGGGGGCGGGGAAGCCGCTGGCAGCGGCGGTAAACGTGGTGCCATTGCCGGTAATGACGGTTTGGCTGCCGGGTTGCGACGTGATGGCGGGCGGGGTGTTGACGGTGAGGGTGGCGGCGGTGGAGGTGGCGCTACCGGCGGGGTTGGTGGCCACGGCGCGGAGCTGGTTGCCCAGCATGTCGGACGTGGTGTTGGCAAGGGAAAGGGTGGCGTTGGTGGAGCCGGAGATGTTGCCGCCATTAGTGAGGTTGGACCAGGTGGCGCCGCTGTCGGTGGAAACCTGCCACTGGATGGCAGGGGTGGTAAAGCCGCTGACGGCGACGGTGAAGTTGGCGGTGGCACCAACGGTAACGGTTATTGGAGTGGGATGGGTTTTGATGGCTGCGGGCGTTGGCGTCGGCTGGGCAACCATAAAGACTGGTCGGCCAGTGCCAGTAGTAGCAAACACGCCCAAGTCCACGCCGGTGGGGGAGACTTTACGGATCTGAT
>CAZDAQ010000088.1:0-11775 GCA_964503425.1 uncultured Opitutales bacterium | reverse complement strand
ATAACCGCGCCCAGCCACGCCGCGCTGATTTTCCGCGCCAAGCCCCGTTGTCCCCACGTCTGTAAAATAAACCTCTGCATCATCCGCTTTTTTTACCATGTCCGCGCCGGCTTGCAAAGCATTCCCGCGTGTTTTTCGTTGCGTCGCGCCGCAAAAAACCAAACGTGTTCTTTTCCCGCTCACCGCGCACCGCCTTGGACCCGACCCCGGAAACCCTCACTGCCGCCCTGCGCGGCGTCAAATACCCCGGGTTCAGCCGGGACATCGTTTCGTTTGGCCTTATCCGCTCCGTCGAGGCCCGTGACGGGGTCGCCCGCCTCCATCTCGAAATCACCACGGCCGACCCCCAGGTTCCCGCCCAGCTTCACGCCGCCGCCACCCAGGCCCTCCGCACCGTCCCCGGCATCCGCCAGGCTGATATCGAAATCACCGTCAAGGAACCCAAGGGCCCCCGCCCGCCCCCCGCCTCCGGCGCCGTCGCCTCCGGCCCGTCGCAGATGCAGCACGTCCTCTACCGCGTCGCCGTTGCCAGCGGCAAGGGCGGCGTCGGCAAATCCACCTTCTCCGTCAACCTCGCCTGCGCTTTCGACCGCCTCCTCGCCCGCCGCGGCCAGCCCCGCGCCGTCGGCCTGCTCGATTGCGACATCTACGGCCCGTCCATCCCGTTGATGCTCGGCCTCGGCACCCGCCCCGAAATCGTCAACGACCTCCTCCAGCCCGTCGAAAACTTTAGCATCCGCGCCATGTCCCTCGGCCTTCTCATTGACGAGGAAACCCCCGTCGCCTGGCGCGGCCCGATGGTCATGAAAACCATCCAGCAGTTCGCCACCCAGGTCGCCTGGGGCCCCCTCACCGTCCTCGTCGTTGACCTCCCCCCCGGCACCGGCGACGCCCAGCTCTCCCTCACCCAAACCATCCCCCTTTCCGGCGCCGTCATCGTCACCACTCCCCAGCTCGCCGCCGTCAGTGTCGCCCGCCGCGGCGCCCTCCTCTTCGACAAAGTCAACGTCCCCCTCCTCGGCGTCGCCGAAAACATGAGCTACCTCGAAAACCCCGACGGCTCCCGCCAATACCTCTTCGGTCAGGACGGCGGCCTCCGCGCCGCCGCCAGCCTTAACACCGAATTCCTCGGCCAGGTCCCCCTCGACCCCCGCGTGCGCGAAGGCGGCGACCGCGGCATCCCCCTCGTCGTCAGCCACCCCGATACCCCCGCCGCCCAGGCCTTTCTCGCCATCGCCAGCCGCCTCCTCGACAAACTTGCCGCCACCCCGCCAGCGGCTCCCGCCCCGGCCGTCAATCGTTAAAATGACACCTGTTAGTAACCCCCGCTTGACAAACCACCCCCACATCGTTTGGCGTTGCCAGGCGCCACCCGTCATGTTAAAACCATGTGACATAGCCCATCTAAGGTGAACCACTCATCTTCCCCGGCGGCAGGCTTTACCCCGTGCCCTCCGCCACCCGTAGCGAGCCATGAAAACTCCTGATGACAATCCCTCCCGCGGCTGTCGGGATTTTGTCCAGCGCTCCAGCCTCTACCAGGAATTCCTGGCCGAGCGGGAGGAGATTCTGCGCCACAAATGGATCGAATCTGAAAAAGCCGGCTTCGACATCGGCTTCGAACGTGCCCTGCTCGACTGGATTCGCAACCATCGCGACAAATGGCGCTCCACCCGTCGCCTCGGCCACGCCCCCCAGCCTGTCGCCTCCAGCCATCAGCAAAACTAAAGTTCCGTTGGCCCGCGCGCTTCCTTTTCCCGCGCCCGCCGCCTTCCCCATCCGTTCCGGTCGTTCCGCTCCCCGCCCCTAGAACTTCACTTCCTTGTGCAGCGTATGCCGCCGCAGGAACTTGTTGAACTTCTTCCGCTCCACCTTCTCCGTCAGCAGCTTCTTGTTGCGCGTGGCAAAATAGCGCGAAGGGGGCTTGCCCTCCTTGCGGGCTTCGGTGCATTCCAGACAAATGATCTCTTGGGCCATGGTCGAAATAGGTTGAATGGGTCAGACTGCCCATCCCGCCCGCGCCTGGCAATCCAAAATCTCGCCCCCCGCCACCCCCGGTAAACCCCCGTCGCTTGCGCCATTGCTTTGCGCCCGGCTTCCCGCCATAACCGACCCGCTGTGAAGTTATACCTCCTACGTCATGCGGATGCCGAACCGGGCGAACCCGACGCCGACCGGCGGCTTACCTCCAAAGGCGAGAAGCAACTCCAGCAACTCGCCTCCTTCCTCCTCAAACGCGATGTCCCCCTCGACATCCGCGAGGTCTGGCACAGCCCCCTCGTCCGCGCCGCCCAGACCGCCGAGCTCATCCGCAAACACCTCAAGCTCGACACCTCCAGTTTCGAAGCCCCCGGCCTCCTCCCCGAAGACGATCCCCGCCCCATGGCCCTCCGCCTCGCCTGCGCCCGCAAATCCGTCCTCGTCGTCGGCCACAACCCCCATTTCGCCGCCCTCGCCTCCTGCCTGCTCAGCGGCCTCACCCAGCCCGTCATCATTGATTTCAAAAAATCCGGCCTCCTCCACCTTGAACGCGCCGACAGCCCCAGCCGCCACCGCCCCCTTGGCTCCTGGGTCCTCAACTGGTATCTCGTCCCCCGCCTCTTGTAGCCTTTCGCCTCGCCGGTTTTGACTTTTCCGCCCATCTGGACTACCCATAACTTCACCCTCCTTCCCTTCGCCATGATTGATCTCATCAAAAAAACCGTCCTCGCCGGCATCGGCGCCACCGTCACCACCAAGGAAAAAATCGAGTGCCTCCTCAACGAATACGTTGAAAAAGGCAAACTCTCCGCCAACGAGGCCAAGTCCCTCGCCGACCGCATCGTCGAGGATGGCAAGCAGGAATTCGAGCAGGCCAAGACCGACCTCAGCCACCGCTTCAACGACCTGCTCAAAAAGTCCAACCTCGCCACCCGTGACGAGCTCGCCAAACTCGAAAAACGCCTCCACGCCTTGGAAGGCCATGACGCCAAAAGCCATTCCCACGCGACCCACAAACACTAGCCCCCAGCCACGCGCCTGAACGATTCGGTCGCACTCTTTCGCGTCCTCGCGCTCAACTCACCGCTCTGACTCCCGCGTTCCCCCTTCCGCCGCGCCGCCGTTGAACCTCATCCATTTAACCACCAATACCGTTCGGATCGCGGAAATCTCCACGATTCTCGTCCGCAACGGCTTTCTCGAGTTCCTCGAGCAGATCGAGGCCCCCTCCTCGTGGTTTTCGCGGTTCGTCTCCCCGCGCCACGACCACCTCAACATCTGGAAACGCATCCGCGTCACCGCCGAAGACCTCGGCCCCACCTTCGTCAAATTCGCCCAGGTCCTCAGCGCCCGCCCCGACGTTCTCCCCCAGCCGCTCATTGACGAGCTGAAGAAGCTCCGCGACCAGGTCCGCCCCGTCGTCTGGGAGCAAATGCGCCCCGCCCTCGAACGCGAACTCGGCGATTCCATCGAGTCCGTCTTCGCCGAATTCAATTCCACTCCTGTCGCCTCCGGCTCCATCGGCCAGGTTTACCGCGCCCGCCTCAAGTCCGGCGAAGCCGTCGCCGTCAAAATCCAGCGCCCCGGCATCCGCAAGGAAATCCGCGCTGACTTCGAAATCATCACCTGGTTCGCCCAGCAAATGCAGACGCGCGTCCCCGAGCTTCGCGCCTACGACCTCCCCGCCATCGTCGCCGAAGCTTCCGACGGCATCACCCAGGAACTCGACTTCGCCATCGAGGCCCGCAACGCCGATTTCTTCAACTCCGTCAATCCCCACCCCGAGGAAATTTTTGCCCCCAAGGTCTTCGACGCCTTTACCACCAAGCGCCTCCTCGTCTTCGCATGGGTGGACGGCGTCGCTCCCGATAAAATCACCGCCCCACCCGAAGAACGCGCCCGCCTCGCCGCCATCGGTGGCCGCTCCATCTTCCATCAAATTTTCATCGCCGGCTTCTTTCACGCCGATCCTCACTCCGGCAACATCTTCGTCACCCCCGATGGCCGTTTGTGCCTGATTGACTGGGGCCTTGCCGGCCAGCTCACGCGTCACATGCGCTATTTCCTCGCCGATGTGTTTTCCGGAGTCTCCAATCAGGATGCCGAAAAAGTCGTCCAGGCCGCCCTCGCCAACGCTATCAGCAAACGCCGCATTGATCCCGTCCGCCTCGAAAAAGATGTCCAGATGGTCCTGCGCAAATACCAGCGTGACCTCTCCGCCAGCGAGAACATCGGCAAGGTCATGCTCGATCTCCTCTACGTCTTCGGCTCGAACGGCATCCGTCTCGCCCGCGATTACTCCCTCCTCACCAAGGCCGTCATCGCCATCGAGGAAACCGGCAAAACCTTCGATCCCACGTTCGACATCAACGGCATCGCCCAGCCGTTCCTCCGCAAACTCGGCCTCGACCGCTGGAGCCCCAAAACCCTCTTAGGCCTCGCCTACTGGGACCTCCGCGCCGCCGTTCGCCAGTTGCGCGAGCTCCCCGGTGGCCTCCAGCGCCTCTTGCGCAATCTCGAGGAGGGCGAAACCACCATCAACTTCGTCCACCGCGGGCTCGACGGCCTGCGCACCACCCTCGAACACGGCGTAAACCGTCTCGTGCTCGCCATCATCATCGCTGCCATTCTCCTGTCCTCCTCCCTTATCGTTGCCCGCGTCGGCCCCGAAACTTCCGGCCCCCTCTACAAAATCAGTGAGTATGGATTCATCTTCGCCCTTCTCTTCGGCCTCCTCCTCCTCTATGAAACCTGGCGCCACGGCCGCAAAAAATAGCCCCCTCCGTTAATGCCCACCCACCGCGGCTCGTTCAAGCTCTTCACCCTGGCCGGGATTGATGTCTATGTGCACTGGTCGTGGTTTCTCGTCGCGTATTATTCCATTCAATACCGCACCCACGTCTATTCCTCCACCATCTGGAACATCTGGGAATACCTGGCGCTGTTCGGCATCGTGCTCCTGCACGAGTTCGGCCACCAGCTCGCCTGCCGCTCCGTTGGCGGAAAAACCCACAATATCGTCCTCTGGCCGCTCGGCGGCGTAGCCTACGTTTCCCCGCCGCCACGGCCCGGCGCGCAACTCTGGAGTATTGCCGCCGGCCCGCTGGTGAATGTGGCGCTGGTTCCCGTCCTCTTCGTGCTGGTGTTAGTGAGTTCTCACCTGGACTGGCCTGACACCAACCCGGATGCCTATGCGCTCATCCACAACGTCTGGTATCTCAATCTCGGCCTCCTCATTTTCAACCTGCTGCCCATCTATCCGCTCGATGGTGGCCAGATTTTGCGCTCGCTGCTCTGGTTTATGCTGGGCCGGGCGAATAGTTTGCTCGCGGCCAGCGTCATCGGCTTCATCGGCGTGGCGGGGCTGTTCGGGCTGGCCGTTTTCTTTTTTATTAATCCCCAAACCCAGCAATCGGGCATCTGGATCGGCATCATGTCGGTGTTCATCCTCATCAACTGCTGGGGTGGTTTAAAACAAGCCGGCGCCCTGGCGCGCGTGGCCAAACTTCCCCGCCGCGAGGGCTTCGCCTGCCCGTCCTGCAAATCCGCGCCTCCCATTGGCGATCTCTGGCGTTGCGGAAAATGCGCCAAAACCTTCGACATTTTCCTGACGCACGGCGCCTGCCCCAACTGCGGAACCCAATTCAACAACACCCAATGCCTCGAGTGCGGAACGGAGAGCCCCATCAGCGCATGGATCGCGCCCCCGCGCTGACTGCCTCCCTTTCGCTTGACCCTTCTTGAGTAGACCGCGCCGGTCACGCCTTACCCAGTTCCCTTAGCGCCTCCACCACCCGCCCCGGTTCCATTACAATATCCTGCCTCCCCGCGTCGTCTGGTGGCGGCGCCCCCACCAGCGCCGCATACTTCAATCCCATCCGCGCCGCCAGCGGCATCATAAATGTCGGCAGATACGTCGGGTCGAATAGCTCCACGACTGCTGACCCGCGCGGCAAAAACACACAATTCGCCAGCCCTCCCCCGTGCGGCATCACCACCGCGTCCGCTCCCGCAAACAGCGCCGCCTGCTCCCGCACCGTATAATTTTCCATGCAGTGCGCCTCAAAGCCCAGTGGTCCCAGCGCCGCCATCATGCCGGCTTCATCCTGCAATCGCCGCGCCCCCGCCATCCGGCGTGAGAGTAAAATTTTCTTCCCGCGCGCCTCCGGGTCGTGTCGCTCCGGCGGTAAAAACAGCTCCCGCACAAACGCCGTTCCCTCCGGGCTGTAACTGTATTTTTCCGGGCAGCCTCCAGGCTCGCCGTAGGTCGGCACAATAAGTTCATCCGCCTCCAGATGCACCCCCGCATCGCTGCGCACGATTTTCTCCCGCGGCACCCCGAGGATTTCCAGCGCCTCGTTTTGCCAGCGGTTGTCCTGGTAATCGAAAACCACTCCGTCGTAATCGCCCCAGCCCAGGCCCGCCCGCCGCAGCAGTTCGAACTTCGGCAGCGTGTCCAGCAGCCAGTGATGAAAATTCGCGCAAAACAATGTGTTCAGAACCAGCAGCCGCCCGCGAAACCGCCGCACCGCCGGCAGCCGCCATGCGTGCAGCCCGTCGTGCGCCGCTGGCGGGTTGTCCAGCGCCCCAAATCCCGCAAACTCCGGTGACAACCCGCACACCAGCGCGTCCCGCGCCGTGACCACATACCCGAAGCCCCGCCCCCAATACCGCCCGCGCTCCAGCACCGCCACCGCCTGCGGCTTCACCTGGCCGGGTATCATCCGCTCAAACAGCGCCCGGATCGGCGCATCGGCCATTACCGGCACCGGCCGCTGCTCCGGCCGCGCCGGATTCAACGCCATCAACCGGTTCGCCCCGCACCCGGGGCCGGCCTCCGCCGCCGCCCACTCCTCCAGCGTCGCATAAAAACCTCGCGGCGGCCCAAACCTCCGCGAACTCCCCGGCAGCGCCCCCAGGCCCCGCCCCGCCGCCCGCGCCAGTCCGCGGACCCATTCCTTCCCTGTCCAGGCCGGCGATGACGCATCCATGACGCAGCCTTGCATTATTCCAAAAAAATCCCGTTGGCCAGAAGGAACCGCCCCTCATGCCGCTCCGTCCTCACCCGTTACCCGCCCCCAATCACATCCAAGCGTGGCCGGCTTATTTGCCGCTCTTCGCGCTTTTCTTGCGCGTTGCGCGTGCTTTTTTACCGGATGCCTCAGGCTCATTTCCCGCGTTGGATGTCGCTGAAGCCGGTGTCGGCTCCGGCTTCGACACTTCCGCAACGGACACAGGTTCAGCCACTGTCAGCACTGGCGTCGCTGAAGCCGTGGACCCTTCCCATTGAAAAATCACCGTCGAAAGCCCCGGCGATTCCATCGCCGCCGAATACTCCCGGTAATCCCACGGCGTCGCCTCGGCGGTGATCGCCCCCAAATTCCCCATTCCCGTGCCGCCATAAAAACTGGCATCCGTGTTCAGCACTTCCTTCCACACCCCCGCCTTCGGCAGCCCGATGCGATACGCGTGCCGCGCCACCGGCGTGAAATTGCACACCACCGCAAACAGCGGCGTCCCCCCCGGCCCATAACGCAGGAAACTCAGCACGCTGTTGTCCCCGTCGTGGCAGTTGATCCATTGGAATCCGCCCGGGTCATTGTCCAGCCCCGCCAGCGCCGGCGACGAAGTGTAGAGCCGGTTCAAGTCCCGCACCACCATCTGTGTCCCTTCGTGATCCAGATACTGCAACAAATGCCACTCCAGCGACTTGTCGTAATTCCATTCCCCGGACTGGCCCCACTCCAGCCCCATGAACAGGCATTTCTTTCCCGGCCACAGCCACATCATCCCATACAGCGCCCGCAGCGTCCGCGCCTTGTCCGTCATCGTCCACGAGCCCATCTTCAAAATCAGCGACCCCTTCCCATGCACCACCTCGTCGTGTGAAAACACCGAGATGAATTTTTCCGAATACTGATACAGCATCGGGAATGTCAGCTGGTCGTGCTGCCACTTGCGGTGGATCGGCTCCTTCTTGAAATACTCCAGCGTGTCGTGCATCCACCCCATGTTCCACTTGAAGTCGAACCCCAGCCCGCCCTGCGCCACCGGCTTCGACACCCCGCCAAACGCCGTGGACTCCTCCGCAATCGTCAACGCGCCGGGATAATAGTGGTGCACCAGCTCGTTCGTCTGCCGCAGGAACGCAATCGCCTCCAGGTTTTCCCGCCCGCCGTATTGGTTGGGCACCCACTCCCCCTCCTTGCGCGAATAATCCAGGTAAAGCATCGAGGCCACCGCATCCACCCGCAACCCGTCCATGTGGTAGCGGTCCATCCACGCCAGCGCGCTCCCGACGAGAAAGCCCCGCACTTCGTGCCGTCCGTAATTGAAAATAAACGTCCCCCAGTCCTGGTGCAGCCCCTGCCGCGGATCCGCGTGCTCGTAAAGATGCGTCCCGTCAAATTCCGCCAGCGCAAACGCGTCCTTCGGAAAGTGCGCCGGCACCCAGTCCATCAGCACCCCGATCCCCTCGCGGTGGAACGCGTCCACCATCGCCATGAATTCCTGCGGCGTCCCATACCGGTGCGTCGGCGCGTAAAACCCCGTCACCTGGTAACCCCACGACCCCGTGAACGGATGCTCCGCCAGCGGCATGAACTGCACATGCGTGAATCCCATCCGCTTCACATACGGCGCCAAATCCTGCGCGATCTCCACATAGCTCAACGCCCGCAACCCGTCCTCCACCACCCGCTTCCACGAGCCCAAATGCACCTCGTAAATCGACATCGGCTGCGCCTGCCAGTCCGTCTTCGCCCGCTTCTCCATCCACCCCGCGTCGTTCCACGCATAATTCCCCAAATCCCACACTATCGCCGCATTGTGCGGCGGCGCCTCAAAATACATCGCATACGGATCCGTCTTCAACAACAGGAAATTCGCGCCCGACAACAGCTCGTATTTATATTTCATCCCCGGCTCCAGCCCCGGAACAAATATCTCCCATATCCCCGACGACCCCAGCATCCGCATCGGGTGATACCGCCCGTCCCAATGGTTGAAATCCCCCACCACCGACACCCGCTTCGCGCTCGGCGCCCACACCGCGAATGACACCCCCTTCACCCCGCCATAATCCCGCACATGCGACCCCAGCTTCCGGTACAGCCGGTGGTCATTCCCCTGGCAGATCAAATATAAATCATCCTCCGACAACGTCGGCAGGAAACAATACGGATCGTAAAACTGCCGCACCTCCCCGTTCCCCTTCACCACCCGCAGCCGGTACGCAAACACCTCCGCATGTTCCGCAATGAACCCCTCAAAAAATCCCGTCTGCCCCACCTGCGTCAGCGCATACCGCCGCTCCGGCTGCGCCAAATAATCCACCACCTCGCACGACACCGCATTCTCCAAATACGCCCGCGCCACCACCCCCTTCTTCCCCTCCCATTCAATCTCATGCATCCCCAACACCGCATGAGGCTGCGCGTGGCGGGCCTTCAAAATGGCGGTTAAATCAGCTTCGCGAACAATCACGGCGGGGGTAAAAAACCCTGACCCCCCCAGCACACCGCCCCGCCCCCACAAGCTCAAGCCTTTTCGCGCTCCCCCCGTTCGAGGAAAAAAACCTTGTCGGGGCCGAATACCACCCCCAGACTCCGCCACCGTGGTTAGCAAACTGCCCCGGCCCCCCTCGGTGCCGTCGTCCTTTTTCGTCGCTCTGCTCCTTTTCCTCGGGTTCAGCCTGGGAAGCACCGCCGCCAAAGCCGACCCCCCGCCCCTCGTCCTCCCCCCGGTTGCCGCCAATACCACCGCGCAGCCACCCCCCATGCGCCTCAGCGGCGACCAACAGGAAATTGACCCCGACAGCAAAAGCCTCATCGCCAAACAAAACGCCCTCCTCGAAACCTCCACCTTCCGCATCGAGGCCGACACCATCTCCCTCAACCAGCAAACCGGCCACGCCGAAGCCTCCGGCAACGTCAAACTCTCCCAGAAAGCCCTCCGCGTCCTCGCCCGCAAAGCCTCCTACGACATGCAGAAAGGCCAGGTCTCCATTGACCTCCTCCGCATGGGCAAACCCCCCCTCTACCTCGAAGGCCACGACCTCGCCAGCACCGCCGGCAACGCCTCCATCAACGACGCCACCCTCTACTTTAACGAACCCGACCCCTACGGCCTCAACATCCACGCCTCCCACGTTTACTACAACGCCACCTCCCAGGACATCACCCTCAAAGACGCCACCTTCCGCATCGGCCCCGTCCCCTTCTTCTACCTCCCCACCTACACCCAGCAACGCACCGACCGCCCACCCCTCAGCGTCCAAACCAAATTCGGCTACCGCAGCGACCTCGGCGGCTACGCCCAAAGCACCACCTTCTGGACCAAAAACCCCATCTTCCAACCCGGCCTCCTCCTCGACTTCTACTCCAAACGCGGCCTCCTCGCCGGCCCCGCCCTCAAATACGACTACCTCACCAACCCCGACTGGTTCCAGTCCGGCACCTTCGAATCCGGCTTCATCAGCGACGGCGGCAACCGCGGCCTCGACCTCAACAACCAGCCCGTCCCCTCCCGCCGCTACTTCATGGACTGGCAGTCCAAGGACACCATCAACGGCCTCTTCGACATCACCAACTCCATGTATTGGTGGAGCGACTCCAACGTCCTCCGCGACTTCCGCCAGAACCAGTGGCAAAACAACCAACTCCCCGACAACTTCGTCGAACTCGACCGCCGCGACGAAAACTTCATCGCCTCCGCCTTCGTCCGCTACCGCCCCAACGACTTCGAACTCATCCAACAACGCCTCCCCGAAACCCGCTTCGACTACATGCCCACCCCCCTGGCCCAGACCGGCATCTTCCAGGAAGGCCAGGCCAGCTACGTCCAACTCATCCAACAATCCCTCACCGGCGGCCCCACCCTCCACAGCAACCGCTTCGACGCCTACTACGGCTGGCGCCGCCCCATCAACCCCGACTCCTGGATCACCCTCACCCCCGTCCTCGGCGGCCGCGTCACCAACTACCAGGACACCCTCAACGACCAAGGCCAGTTCACCCGCCTCCTCGGCCAAATCGGCTTCGACGCCGACATGCGCGCCTACGGCCTCTGGAACTACTCCAACCCCACCTGGGAAATCCAAGGCCTCCGCCACGTCCTCCGCCCCGTCCTCATGTATCGCTACATCCCCAACGCCCAGCAAGGCACCGGCAAAATCCCCGTCATTGACCAGGACGTCTTCAGCCCCTACCCCCCCGTCGTGGACCTCAACAGCACCCGCAGCGTTGACCAACTCTACAACACCAACCTCATCCGCTACGGCGTTGAAAACATCCTCCAAACCCGCGCCTCCGGCACCTCCGGCAACTACGGCTCCCGCGACCTCGCCTCCCTCAACCTCTACAACGACATCCTCCTCCAACGCGCCCCCGGCCAGACCGCCGTCTCCAACATCTGGGCCACCCTCGGCCTCACCCCCGCCGACTGGGTCCACCTCGACGTCTTCACCCGCTTCGACCCCGTCGCCCTCACCCTCCGCGAAATCCGCACCCGCCTCCGCTTCATTGACGGCGAACGCTGGGCCGTCGCCATCTACACCGACAACCTCCAGCACCAAATTGACCAATACTGGCTCGAAGCCATGTATCGCATCTCCGAACGCTACCAACTCACCGGCCGCTGGCGCTACGACCAAAACCTCGGCTACATCACCGAACAAACCTACGGCATCAAACAACGCCTCGGCAACTCCTGGGACATCACCTACGAAATCGCCTACTACCGCGGCACCACCAACCAGAACGGCATCGGCTTCAACGTCAAATTCGAACTCCTCGC
>CAZDAQ010000087.1:0-11940 GCA_964503425.1 uncultured Opitutales bacterium | reverse complement strand
GCATTCAGCAATGTCCGAAAATCCCCGCCCACCACAATCGCCTGCGCCATCTTCTGCGAAAACGCCACCAAGTCCCCCAGCGTCGCCAGCTTCTCCGCCTCGCAAAAACCCCGCGTGTCCGCCGACAACGCCGTCAGGCTTAACGGAAATTCCAGCGGCACCTCCAGCTTCGCCAGGTTCTTCACCAGCGCGTCGTCCTTGCTCGCCGCCGTCTCGATGTGCGCCGCCATTTCCCCGAATGGCTCGTCAAACGCCAGCGTCTCGCGCAGCAGTGTCACCAGCGTGTCAATCCGCTGCGGAAATCCCATCAGCCCCGGCATCTTTTCCAGCTCATCGTAGGGCAGCTCGATATACTTCGACGGCGTTTCCTCCGCCCCCTTGATCGGCCAGTCCGTCATCTCCAAATTCTGCGCCAGACTCGTCAGCTTCGTGTCCACCATCAGCGAGCTCGCAAACTTCCGGCGCACCTTCTCCCACTCGGCGGCCAGTTTCACGGGATCGGGCGGTGTGGAAGGCATGGGCGGTGCGGGTTGGATCCGGCGTAAGCCGGGTGAAAATTCTCAATCAAGTTGCTCGCCCATGGCAATGATTTCCTTGGCCACGCGCAGGAAATCCCCCGCCACGCTGTCCGGCTCCTCCGTCGTCGAGCCCACCCGGTTGATCGGCAGCCCCAGCGTCACCGCCCGCCGCACCACCGTCGCGTCCCGCACCTGCGTCTCAAAAATCCGCGCCCGCGGCGCCACCCGCTTCTGGTTGCGAAACTGGTTCATCCGCAGTTGCAGCCGCATCTTTGGCACTTCGATGTCCACGTTTGTCTTGATCGCGTTGAAAATAATTCCGTAAACCTGCGCCGGCTTCCCCATCCCGCTTTTGCGAAACCCCGCCGAGCGCTGGTGAAACAGGGTCAGCTTCTCCACCAGCAGCGTGAACCCGATCAGGCTCAGCGCGTCCGGATTCGCCGGCACGTAAATCTCGTTCGCCGAAAAAATTCCGCATTGCGACGACCGCAGGATGTTCGGCGGGCAGTCGAACAAAATGAAATCATAGTTCGGCTCCAGCTTCTCCAGTTGCTCGTGGAAAACCGCGTAGGGCGGCCGCGCCGGGTCGCCCGTGAATTCGCTCTCCAAGTCCACCAAGTTGAACGCCGTCGGCGCCAAATCCAGCCCCGGCAGCAGCTTCTCCCCTTCCTTGCCGATCACCACATCCTTCACCACGATGTCCGCCAGCGTCGCCTTCCCTGGATCAAAAATTGAATAGATCGACCCCGCGCCCGTCGCATTGATCACATTCCAGCGCTCCAGCCGCAGCAGCCAGATGCTCGCGTTCGACTGGGTATCCAAATCGAACAACAACACCCGCTGGCCCAGTTCCGCCAGGCAGGCTGCCGTGTTCACAATGAGCGACGTTTTGCCAACGCCACCCTTGTAATTCACAAATGCAATTTTACGCGCCATGTCTCAACTGCGGGGGTAATTCCACGGGAGGCTTACCCTATATTCCGGCCTTGGGGTGGCGAGCCAAATTGTGTTTTTTACCCTTTCCTAACCAATACACGCTCACTTCCCGTTCCGCGTCGGCGCCGCCGGCTCTCCCTCAATCTTTTTCCGCCACTCCGCCGCCGCCGGGTAGTCCTCGTCATTGTGCGAATACTTCAAATAGACTCGCAACGGCTCCAGCGCCTCCTGGGTCCGGCCCAGCTCGATCAACGCCTGCGCCTTCGCCCAATAATAATCGTATTGCGTCGGGTTGCGCCCCAGGTAGCTCTCCGCCGCCGCCAGCAGCCCCGCCCAGTCCTGCTGCAGGCGTGCGTCCTCCATCCGCACCAGGTCCCGTGCATTGTCATTCTGCATCTGCTGCTCGAGGTATTCCACCCACGCCCGCGGGTAGGCCGCCGGATCCTGCAAACCCTCCGCCAAATCAAATGCCGGGTCCGCCGTCTCCCGCTCGGGCCGCGCCCAGCTCTGCACTACCACCTTGGCCAGTTCCGCGCGCGCCACGTCACTCGCCTTGGCCAGCTTGTCCTGCTGCCCCAGCAGCCGCAACGCCTTCAGGTATCCGCCCAGCACCGTCGGCTGCAAAAAGTCCGTCTCCGGCCGCTCCGCCAGCAGCTTCTGCAAACCCGCTGCATCCGCCCGCTGGAGCATGTTGTCCAGCACCAGCCGCAGCTTGTAGGCGTCCAGTCCGGGCGCGTCCAGCGGTCCAAACGCCGCCGCCACGTCCGTTGTCTCCCCCGCGCGCCAATCCATCAGCGTTTTGTAATACTGGAGAAAGTCCGCCGTCTTCGGATACTGCGCCGCCACATTGCCCCCGCTCAAGGCCGCCCACCCCTGCCGCGCCAAGTCCGGGTCGTCAAAATCCACCAGCTCAGTGAACATCGCCGCGTAAAACCGGTCCTCGTCGCGCGTCACCTGCGCCTGCGCCGTCTGAAATAATTTGAACCGCAGCGCATTGTCCGCCGCGTCCACCGGCAGCGCTTCCCCGTAGTCCAGAAACACTTGCAAAGGATGCCGTCCGTAGGGCAGCCGGTCGCGGATCACCGCCAGCAACCCCGTGCGCGCCGCCGCCGGCGTCAGCAAATCCAAATCCGGTATCTCCGGGTCGTTCAAATCCTTCCACGCGTCCGGCAATTGCGCCGCAGCCGCATCCGTCGCGCGCTCCTTCAGCACCACCGCCCGCAACGCCTCATATGCCGGCTGCACATTCCGATACTGCTCAATCAACGGCCCGATATTGTCGCGCAATCCGCGGAACTGCTCCGTCGCCGAGTCATCCATCGCCGCCGCTTGCAACTTCGTGAACACCGCCTGCGCCGCATCCGGCGACCCCTGCCGCGCCAGCGTCTCAATCACCCGCACCGCCAGCACCAAATCAAACCGGTTCAGCTTCGGATGCGCCAGCAGCTTGTCGGCAAACGCCTGTTGCGCGCCAATCTCCGGCGCCTGCCCGAGGTAATCCAGCCACAAATCCTGCGATACCCGGTCCTCCGCCACCAGCGGATTCGTGGGCGCCCCCGCCAGCAATTTCTCCGCCGCCGCCCGCTGCCCCGTCCACAACAAATGCCACATCGCCTTCACCCACGCCATGTAGCGCAACGACTCCGGCAGATCCGTCCGCCCCATAAAGTCCACCGTCGCCCCCACCATCGCCGTTCCCGTCAATGGCAGCGCCGGGTAGGAGTTCCACGCGTCCATCATGGCCGAAGCCCGCGCCGGCATCTGCGCCGCCGGGTCCAGCGCCCGCGCAAAACTCCGCGCCACCTGCACCGCCGCATCGTCCACCGTGCTCAAATAACCCGCCTCCTTCGACTGCGTGGCATACGCCTGCCATGGCAGCGCATGGGCGCTCACCCACGCATTCAGCCCCGTGTCCATTCCCGCCGTCTGCGTTTGCCGCTGCTGCAGCCGGTCGAGCGAATCGCGCAACGCCGCCTCATACTGCGCCCCGCCCGTGCTCGTCCGCTCCGGCGCGGCCAGTTCCTTCTCCAATACCGCCCGCGCCGTGTCCTCCTGCCCCGCGGCCAGATACAAATCGCACAACACCGCCACTGCCAGCGCCCGCTGCTGCCCGTGTGCGTCCGGGTCTTTCAGCGAATCGCTTAGGTAACGGATTGCCTCGGCTCCTGCCGGCTTATCCACCGCGTTCGACCGTGCCACCGCAAAACCATACAATCGCACGAGCGCCTGCCCTTGCGTGCCATCCGCCCCATATTTCGCCAGCGCCGCCGCCGCCAAATCCCGCCCCAATTCCGGGTGCCCCATGTCCACCAGCGTCCCCACCCGCAGCTGCACCATCTGCTTCTCCAATGTCGCCTGCTGCGCGGGCAATCCCGTGTCCATCGCCGCCCCCAGTGCCAGAAGGTCGTCTGTCCGGTCCGGCGCCAGCCGCAGGCCCTGATACAACAAATTCACCGCGTCCGCCATATCGCTCGGTCGCCACCGCGCCGAACGCATCAACATGTTCACCACCGCGAAATAATGCGCCTTGTCCTTGCTGTTCAACGCCTGGTTCGCCTCCAGCGCCAGCCGCTGGTAGTCTTGCGCGCTCGGCCCGACGACCTGCGCCGGCTGTTCCAGGTCCACGCCCAGGCTCGGCGCTAGTTTCAGCCACAACGGGAACCAGGCATCCGCGTGGCTCCAATACGCCTTCGCCGCCGCGGGATCCTTCGCCAGATCCCGCATCTCCGTCACCGCCGGAGCCGCCGGCGATTTCGCCAGCACGTCCTCCGGCACCGTCTGCAACTTCTGCAACACCTCACTCGCCTTGTCCGGTTTTCCCTGCTCCAGCAGCAGCAATCCCGCGCGCAAAATCGCCTCGTTGGCCTGCGGCACTGTCGTCAAATCCTGCTCCGTCTGCAAATACGCCGCCAGCGCCTCGTCCGGCTGCCCCAGCCGCTCGTGCAGAAACCCCGCCCGCCCGATCGCCAATACCCGCAGCGACGGGTCAATCCCCGGCTCCGCGCTCAATTGATGCAACCGCACCAGCGCCGCCTGCGGCAGCCCCACTTTCAGCAAATACTCCGCCTCCGTCAGTTGCAAATGCACCGCCAGCTCCCGGTTCGCCGGAAACTGCTCCCCCTCCTGAAATAACAGCGTCAGCAGGCCCGCGTCCGACCCGCGCTCGTTTAGCAACACCGCCAGCCGCGTCATCACCTCCAAAAATTTCTTCGGATCCGGCGGATACGCCGTCAGGTAATACAAATACGCGTCCATCAACTCATCCGCCGCCCCCGTCTTCGCCAGAATGTCCATCCGCTCCGTGATCTGCGTCCGGTCAAATTTCAACGTGTTCAACGCATCCAGCCGCTTCGGCTCCGCCTCCGCCAAATATGCCCGCAGCGTGTCCTGGGCGTGCCGCTCCGGGCTGTCCGCCGGCATCGGCGCCGGTTCTGCAATCACCTCCGGCGCGGCGCTCCCCGCCCCACCCATGCTCGCCATATCCATGCCCGGCATTGGCAACCCCCGGACGGATGCCCCCGTGCCGGAATCCGTCCCATTCCCCGACGCCGCACCCACGCTCGCCGCCGTGGTATTCCCAACAGTGGCACTCAGGCCCGCCGCTGCGCTCACCGTGGCATTTCCCCCCGCCGTTGTCGCATTCGTGCTGTCCTCCCCGTGGGCCGATACCCACGCCAGCGCCCCCATTGCCACCCCCATTGCCAAAATCTGCACCCTCCGGCCCGGGCGCCTGACGGCAAAGAATAAACAAAAGACGCACCTCACGGTTTTATAATAACGTTATATTCGGCGTTATCGGCTCCGGCGATGTCACGGCAAAGTCATTCGCAATCTCTCCATGAATCCGCCCTCCGTCAAGCCACCATCTATTATTGGCCCGTGGTGGTGCCCGGGCTCGCGGTCGTCCCCGTCGTGCTGCTCGGCGGCGTAATCTTCAGCAAACGACTCAGGTTGTTGTTGTTCGGGTTGGTGTCCGTACCCATCCCCTGCACGTTCGCATTCACGATCACGCCCCCGCTCAACAACTGGCTCACCGGCACGTTCACCGTCACCGCCTGCACCTGGTTCGGCCCCAGCCCCCGGATCATTTGCGTTCCCGTACTCCCGTTCACGTCATAATTCAACTGCACCGCCGCATACGGCTGGTTCCCCCGGTTTTGCACCTCGATGGACAACGGCGCCGTCGCCGTCCCATCCGTGCTCGCCGTGGTGGACACCCCGCTCAGGTTCAAAAACGCATCCGCCATCGCCACGTCCGCCAAACTTGTGTTGTTCCGGTTCAATACCCGGCCCAAATCAACCACCCCGTATCCGTAGAAATCGTTCCAATTGTTCGTGCTCACCGGCCCCGCGTAGTTCGCGTATTGCTCCAGCAAACCCACAGCCTGCTGCGGGCTTAACGACGGATCGCTCGACATCACCGCCGCAATCGCCCCGGCCACCAGCGGCGCCGCCGCCGAAGTCCCGGAAAAACTCATCGTCCCCGCCTCCGTCTGCGTGTTCACCCCCACCCCCGGTGCCGACAATTGGATTTGCGGCCCATAGTTCGAAAAGGTCGCCCGCTGCCCCGTCGCGTCCACCGCCCCCACCGCCACCACCCCGTCATACGCCGCCGGGTAGCTGATCAACCCCAGCCCATCATTGCCCACCGCCGCCACCAAAAGTGCCCCGCTCGCCTGCGCCGCCGTCACCGCGTCCTGCAACATGCTGCTCGTTTGGTCCGTCCCCAGGCTCATGTTGATGATTTTCGCCCCCTGTTGCACCGCCGTCATCAGCCCCTGTGCCACCGTAAACACGTCCCCCGTGTTGTTCGAATCCAGCACCCGCACGCTCAACAACGACGCCCCCGGCGAAATCCCCTGCTGCCCGCTCGTCCCGTCCAGTAGCGAAGCCACCATGTCCGCGTGCCCCGGCACCGGCGCGGCACCCCCCACCAAATCCACCTCGTTCACCGACCCGCCTTGCAGCAAATTAATCGCCCCGGGCGACAGGCCCGTGTCCAGAATCGCCATCATTACGCCCCGTCCAAAATTGCTGTTGCTCGCCGGCACCCCCATTGAACTCATCGCCCCGTTCCCAAACGGCACCAGCGAACCCGGCGCCGACGGGTCCGAGATGGGTGTGGGAGCGGTCACCGTATAATTAAGCTCCGGCCCGACGGCCCCGACCGCCCCTTGCAATCCCCCGAATCCCACTTGCAGAAAATTCCCCATGCTCGTCTCATCCGTAAACCGCAGCCGGGCTGCGCGCATCCCCGGGATAATGTCCACCAGCATGCCCCCCGCCTGCTGCGCCTGCTTCAATAGGGCCGCCAGCTCCGCATCCGTTCCCGCCCGGATGATCAATTCCCCCTTGCGGTAAGGCCCGGACTGGAACGCTTTGTGCGCCATGTCCGGCACCAGCCCCAGACTCCCAAACGGCAGCGCCATGCCCACGGCTTTGCCGTTCTTCGCCGGTGCCTGCGCCACCTTCATCTTTTCGGCCGCCAGCACCGCGTTCGCCGCTTTTTCCGCCGGCGTATCGTTCATCATTCCCGTCCACCACACCCCCAGGCTGAACCCCACCATCGCCAGCACCGCCAACACTCCCAGCCACCGCACAAAACCCCGCAGCGTAATCTTCGAAGGTGCCGGAGTTTGGAGGTTTGGTTTCATGAATATCTTGTTGCGGGGTTGTTGCCTAGTTTACCGTTAAACACCCGTTTTAGGCAAATGGTTTCTACCAATCCTAAATTACTCTCCCTCAACACCGTCCGCCTCCCCTTACCATACCCACCAGGGAACAAACTGCCCCGCGTCCCCCCCTTTCAGGATAATCACACTCACTGTCTGCCCCGACCGTAGCACCGGCGGCTCTTTCCCCGCAAACTTGTAATTCAACTTCACCCGTACTGGGAACCGTTGCGCCAGCCGCACCCAGTCTATCGTGGGTGATATCGCCGGCAGCAAATTCTGCGGACTCCCGTCATCCCGGTAGATCGCCCACCCAATGCTCTGCACCTTCCCGTCCATCTTCTGCCCGTTGTAGCCCATCATCTCCACCACCGCCGCGTCTCCCACCTGGATGTTCCCCAGCTCCGTCTCCGGGAAAAACCCGTAAACATAAAAACTGTCCGTGTCCACCAGCGCCATCAAGGCTTCCCCCTCGGTTACATATGTCCCCACCGCCAGGTGCATGTTTGTGATAAATCCGTTCACCGGCGAAACCACTTTCGTGTAACCGAGGTTCAGTTGCGCCAGCTTCAATTTCGCCTCCGCCGCCGCCTGGGCCGCCGCGTCCTCCTTGTAGCGCGCATTCGCCTGCTGGTAATCCTCCACCGACACAAATTGCTGCTCCACCAGCGCCTTGCGCCGTTCCGCCTCCCGTTGCGACTCCACCACCTTCGCCTTGGCCAGCGCCACCTGCGCCTCGTCATTCGCCACCTCCGCCGCATACGTCGAATCATCAATGTCGAACAGTTTGTCCCCTTTGTGCACAAACTGGTTGTCCTTCACATACACCCCGACCATCGGCCCGCTCACCCGCGCCGCAATCCCCACGATGTCCGCCTGCACCTGCCCATCCCGCGTCCAGGGATACAGCCGGTATTCCCGCCACAACTCGTAACCCAGTCCCGCCGCCAGCGCCAGTATCCCGCACGTCAAAAGCATCCGCCCCGCTTGCCCCAAATACTTCCCCGCCTTCCGGTTCCACCCCGGAGCACGCCGCGGCACGCTCCCGCTTGCGGCCGGCGCGGGTGCCGCCGCCGGCGGTGTCGGCGTGTCGTTTACCTCGGCAGTAGCCATAAGCCCAAAAGCACGTAAACCAGGCAGTAAAACCCCAGCGTGAACAGCGGCGGATGCCAGACCCACCGCGCCAGGTTCACCCGGTCGGCCAGATACAGCAACCCCAGCGCCACCACCGCCGCCAGCAACGCCAGCAGCAGCGGCGCGCTGACAAACAGCGTCCCCACCACCACCTCCGGCGGGAGGGTCCAGTTCACCCAGTTTGGAAAATGTGTGCCTTGCGTCACGCCCAACCCTCCATGCACCATCCCCGCCCCCGCCTCAATCCAAAACGCGCCGGCAATTCGTCAAATATGCTGACTCCTCCCCGCCTCCATGCCCCAAGTCCTAATCCTCCCTGGGCGGAATCATGTTTTTCATTTCATTAAATCTCACCAGCATGATGATCAGCAACACCAGCGCCGCCACCCCTGTCAAAAAATTCAAATAGGGTATAATCATGGTCGCCGAGCAAATGCAAAATGCCAGTGACACTCCCTTCCCACAGTCCCCCACGTCCGTCCTTCCAATCGCATCGAAATACGCCTTGTAGGAATCCGCCACCTTCGGATGCACAAAAAAATTCCAGATGAAACGAAAAAAGGGAATCAACAGCAGCCAGACCATCCCCGGTTCCTGTTTCCGAAATTGCGTCGGCAATCGCTTCAAACAGCTCGCAACAATTAGACATACCACTACCTGAATCACGATGCCAATGATGACAAATCCAGCGATAACGGACAGAATCACGGCGATGAACGCGACCGCCGCGTCTTGGTCATGGAATTGGGGTTGCATGGGATTCTCCGGGATTAATGGGGGTTAAGCGGGAAGCTGCGGAAACATTCCGCTGCACCCAAGGGTATTCATTCGCGCAATTCATATTCTTCCACCCCCTCCCTGCAACTCCCAAAACCACTCCTTCACCAATAATATCCCCGCCGCCAACTCCTCCCCGCGCACAAACGTTTGCCCCCCGCCATTCCCTCCGTTAGTCAGAAAAGCGTTCGCGCCTTTTTCTCATGTCTGCCACGGCCGCTCGCTTCCTCGCTGCTTTCCGCCTCGCCCTCTGCGTGCTGACGGGCATCGGCCTGTCCCTCGCCTTCAACTGGCCCAAGCCCGAGTGGGCTGCCATCGCCTCGATCGTGATGAACCTCCCGTTCCTCGGGGCCACCATCGAGCGCGGTCTCACCCGCCTCCTCGGCACCCTTGCCGGCGCCGTCATCGGTCTCTGGCTCGTCACTAACTTCGCCGAACACCAGCTCCTCTTCCTCGTTTTCATTTTCTTCTTCTGTGCCTGGTGCATGTATATGGGCCAGGGCCCCCTCTACCCCTACTCCTTCATGCTCGGTGCGGTGACCTCCCTCATCGTCGCGCTCCCCGCTCTCAACGCCGGCCAGGCTGCCCCCTTCGAGGTCTGGCAAAACGCCCTCTACCGCACCCTCGAAACCATCCTCGGCATCATCGTCTCCATGGTCGTCCAGTCCGTCTTCTGGCCCAACTACGCCGGTCCCAAGCTCCGCGCCCTCATGAATGGCGTCCTCCTCACCTCCCAAAAATTAATCGCCGCCTGCTTCCACGACCAAATCGCCGCCCGGCGTTCCGACCCCGCCCTTGCCTTGGAAGCTCGCGAAACCACCGGCCTCCTCGTTGGCAGCGACCCGCTCTTCAGCTTCGCCCAGCGCGATACCCGCTCCGTCAACCGCCGCCACCTCGCCTACGCCACCGCGCTCGACGGCCTCCACTCCCTCCTCGCCTCCGTCTCCGAACTTCATCTCGGCCACACGCCTCCACCGCCAGGCTTGGGCACCGCCCATCTCGCCCCGGCCCTCACCCGCCTCGCCGAAACCGTCCAAACCGAACTCGCCGTCCTCCAGCAGGCCTGGGTTGCCGGTCGCTACACCCTCCCGCCCCCCTCTGCCTTCCCTGCCGCCGATGCCGCCTTTCTCGACGCCTACGAACAATCCCGCCGCGGCAACGTCACCGCGGGCGAAATGATCCGCCTCATGGGCGTCCGCACCGCCTTTGGCGACATCTGGCAGTCCCTCTGCGACCTGCGCCTCAGCCTCACCGCCGCCAACGGCCCCGAACGTCTCCAAAAAAATCTCCCCGAGCGCGTCGAGCCTCCCCCGGCCTCGCCCACCGCCGCCCGCTACCGCTATCACCTCGCCATCAAAGCCGGTCTCGCCGTCACCATCGGCAGCTACCTCTTTCTCTTCACCAACATCCCCGGCGGCATGGCGCTGCCCATCGCCGCCCTCTTCTTTGTCCTCATCACCGTCCTCGCCCGCTACCAGCCCAGCCTACCGCTCAACCTCGGCATGACTCTCGGCAGCATCATGGCCGGAATCGAATTGTATTGGGTTTTCCCCTACCTCAACAGCAGCTTCCTTCTCCTCTGCCTCGCCCTCCTTCCCGGCCTCCTTTTCTGGGGCTGGGTCAGCGGTAATCCCCGCTACGCCGGCGTCGGCATGCTCGGCTGCATCCTCTACGTTTACAGCTTCGACCTCACCAACCAAAACCAAACCTACAGCCTCGAAGCCTACGTCGGTCTGGTCGTAGGCCAGGTCGTCGGCACCAGCCTCGCCACCGTCTGCCTCGTCGTCCCCTGGCCGCTCTACCCCCAGCGCGAAGTCCGCCTGCACCTCGCCCGCTTTTGGGAATGCGCCCACGACCTCATCCACGCCTACTCCCTCGATTTTCCCTGGTCCTACGAAAACTCCGAAGAAGTCCGCACCCTCGAACATAGCCTCCTCGTCCTCCCCAGCAAAGCCGCCGCCTGGCTTGGCGACCTCCGCCCCCGCCGTTTTCCTCCAGCCTTCCAGGCCCGCCTCACCAATCACCTCGCCGCCGCCCAGTCCCTCGGCATGCAAATCCGCGCCCTCTCCCTCGCCCGCCAGCAAGTCCACACCTTCCCCCTCTACCACGAAATCAACCCCTTCCTCCTCGGCATCCGCGCCGCTGCCCTCGCCGACCTCGCCGCCTTTCAACACGCCTTCCTTGACAACATCCCGCCCCCGCCGCCCACCGACATCCTCGCCCAGTGCCATGCCCTCACCAATCACATCGAGGAACTCCGCGCCGCCGGCCGCACCTTCGCCTTCTCTCCCGCGGAACTCGGTGCCGTCCTCGCCATCATCGCCCGCTACCACGACGTCGCCCGCAATCTCCTCGCCGCGCGCGAAGCCCTGCACGACGAAGACTACCACGCCCTTGGCCGCGCCTGGTTTCTCTAGCCTTCCGCTACGGCGCCGCCGGCGTGTATTTGATCGCCACCCCCACAATGACCCGCCCCTGAATCTGATCCAGCGACCGATCATACCACGGCCCCGTGACTATGGCGCCCACAACTTGATCCTGGTCGTGAATGATCACCACCGCGTCCGCTCCCAGCTTTGCCGCCGCCTTTTGCAGTGCCGTCTTAATTTCCGCCACCGGAATATTCACGCTCTCCGGCTCCGCCCGGATCTGCCCCAGCCGCACGCAGGGCCGCGTCGGCTCCGTGCTTAAAATCGCCACCTGCGTCGGATCCGTCGGCGGATACGTCGGCGCGGTGAGCGACGGCGTCGTCACCGTCGGCACCGTGGCGCACCCCGCCAGCATCATCAAAAACACGCCTGTCAGCAGGCCCGCGGCCATACGGTAAATCGTTTTCATATTCGTTGAAGCTTGGTAGCGCCTGAAATTTATTTCCCGCCACCCCGCCTGTCAGCAAAATTGTT
>CAZDAQ010000086.1:2295-12052 GCA_964503425.1 uncultured Opitutales bacterium | reverse complement strand
AGGCGACCGGAGGAGCTTTTCCGCAGGGCGGTAGAGGTGGCGGTATATGCGTATGCGCCGTATTCGAATTTTGCGGTGGGGGCGGCAGTGGAGACGGTGGACGGGCGCATTTTTACCGGGGCGAACATGGAGAATGCGTCGTATGGGCTGACGGTGTGCGCGGAGGTGGGAGCGTTGCAGGCGGCGGCGAACGCGGGGGCTCTGGACCGGGTGGCGCGGATCGCGATTGTGGGCGGGACGATGGCGCAGCCGGGTAAGCGGACGGCGAAAGTGGTGACGCCGTGCGGACGGTGCCGGCAGTTGATTCAGGAGAGCGCGGAGCTTTCAGGGCGGAGGATCGAGGTGTGGTGCGCGAACCTGGCGCTGACGGATTTTCTGCGGCGACCGATTGCGAAATTGCTGCCGAATAGTTTTAGGCCGGCGAGTTTGGGGGTGAAGAAAGATTGGGACAAGGTGGCGGCGGAGTTTCGCCGGAAGATGGCGCGGCGGGGATTCGCGGGGAGCTGAAGAGGACCTTGCGGTGTGGGAATCGCGAGAAGTTTATTCGAGGCCGCGTTTTTCGAGGTCCGATTCGTCGAGGCCGAGGTAGTGGCCGAGTTCGTGGAGGTAGGTGAGGCGGATTTCCTGGTCGAAGACAACGGGGTCGGCCTGGGCGTAGTCCCAGAGGTTGTCGAGGAAGAGGAGGATTTGAGGCGGGAGGTCGGCGGAGGCGGGGTCTTCGGCATGGGTGGGGCCGACGAAGAGGCCGAGGGTGTCGGGCTCGATGCCGTCGGCGGTGAGTTCGGGGTTGGGGGCGGGTTCGAAGACGACGGGGACGGCGGTGGCGGGCTCGCGGACGTCGGGCGGGAGGGACTTGAGGGTGCGCTGGACGACGCGGTCGGCGCGGAGGAGGAGTTGGGAGAAGCGCATGAACAGGAAATTAAAAATTAAAAATGCAAAATTAAAAAGTGGAAGAGAAAAGAAGACTGAGAGCGCACTGTAGAGCGGGCAGCGATTGTGAATAAGGCTGATTGTGTGAATGGTGGGGATAAAAAGAACAACAATCGTTTGCGAAGGGC
Source organism: uncultured Opitutales bacterium (assembly GCA_964503425.1). Lineage (GTDB taxonomy): Bacteria > Verrucomicrobiota > Verrucomicrobiia > Opitutales > JABDGR01 > CAZDAQ01. Next base: position 10,994 of record CAZDAQ010000086.1, on the reverse strand, counting down.
GGGTTGGGGCCGCAAGGTGGTTCCTTCGCCGGGTTTTTGAGGGCTGGAGGCACTGAGAGCGCGGTGGAGACGTAACAATGAAGCAAACATTTCGCAGCGATTGGGAAAACTTACCCTTTTCTTTGAAAAGTGGAGATGGAGTGGCGAGAGCTAAATACCTATACTTAACTGCGTTATTCGCGAAAAAAGGGCGAATTTTGGACTAGTGGAGTCCTTAGAAATCCCCCTGGAAACCCCTATGGGTAGGGGGGTAATTAAAAATTTAACACAATATGTAGTGGTTGCCTGTTGACATGACTGAAAAGCTGCCCCAATAATGCCCCTCGCCGAAGTTCGTCGCTCGTGCGGCCAGCGCCTGCTGCGCCTCAACGCGGATTTCGACCCTGTTTTTTTTCGCGCCTTGCGCGTCGCTGTGCCGTCCCCGGTCGGCGGCGGGCGAGGGGCGAGTTCACCGAAATTTTTCCTTTCACCACCGCCAAGCCTTTCATTTCAAAATCGAATCCGCCATGCCCACCGAAACGACCACTTACAACATCGGCCAGAAGACCTTCATCCTCGACAAGAAGAAGGCGGAGGAGGCTTTCGCCGCGAAGCGGGTGATCAACGGGCGGCAGACGATGTTCTTCAACATCCTGCCGTTGAAATACACCTGGGCGTATGAGCTCTACAAGAAGATGAAGGCGAACCACTGGGAGCCGGAGGATGTGCCGATGCAGAAGGACTGCGAGCAGTGGCGGGACAACAACACCCGGACGATCTCGGACGTGGACCGGTGGATCATCAAGATGGGGATCGGGTATTTTTCCGCGGCGGAGGGCATTGTGGGGGACAACATCCTGCACGTGGTGCGGGAAGTGGTGACGGCGCCGGAACTGAAGCTGGTGCTCGGCCGGCACGCGCACGAGGAGAACATCCACGCGGACTCGCTGGTGTATATGATCAGCTCGCTGGGGATCAACCCGCACGAGTGCGAGGCGATGTTCGAGGACATCAAGACCATCGAGCGGAAGACGCATTTTGTGACGAGCAACTCGAAGGCGCTGCGCGGGGGGCTGGACCTCACGGACACGACGGTGAAGCAGGCGCTGGCGAAGAACATCTTTTTGTTCGGGCAGGTGATGGAGGGGACGCAGTTTTACGGGCTGTTCGGGATGATTTTGTCGCTCTCGCGCCAAAACAAGTTCCCGGGGATCGGGCAGATGTTCCGCTACACGCTGCGGGACGAGAGCAACCACATCGAGGTGTTCCGGAATTTGTTCATGGATTTGGTGGAGGAGAACCAGGACATCTGGACGCCGGCGTTCAAGCAGGAGCTAACGGACCTGATGGCGGAAGGCGTGGCGCTGGAGAAGGAGTTCATCCGGGACTGCCTGCCGGTGAATGCGGTGGGGCTGACGGCGGCGGAGTTTATGCAGTATATAGACTACATCGCGGACCGGCGGCTGGAAGGCGTGGGCTTGAAGCCGCTGAACCCGGGGGTCAAGAACCCGTTGCCGTGGCTGGCGGAGATGATGGACGTGAAGAAGGAGCAGAACTTTTTCGAAGGGCGCGTCACCGAGTATCAAAAAGGCAGCTCGCTGGGCGACGTGCATAATGACGATTTGTAAGGTGAAATTCGAACGACGAAACCGAACCACGATTTAGATGAACGATGAGCATGTGCCGCCCATTTACACCCAGCCGCCGCGGAGAAAACCGCCCGCGCTTTGGCGGCAGCTGGCCCGGTGGTTCACGCACAAATTTCTGGTGCTTTATTATGTCGGCATGGACCCCAAAACACCGCGGTGGGCCAAGATCACCCTGGGCGGGGCGCTGGTTTACATCGTTTCGCCGGTGGGGATCCTGCTGGATTTCCTCCCGCCGCTCGGCGAGGGGCTGGATCTCGGGGCGTTGTTGCTGGCCGGCGGGACGTTCCTGCTGTCCATCCGCCAGCACCACCTAGAGCACGCGCGGGACAAGACCCGGTGGCTGTTCGAGGGCGGCCAGGAGCCGCAACCGCCGGAGCCGCCGATAATCGAAGTCGAAAAAATCGCCGAAAAACCCAAAACTTAGACAGCACCGACAATTTTTTGAACCAAAACTCACCAAGAACCTTCATTCCACAACCGCAGTAAATTCATTATTCGCCATGATTCGCCATATACCCGTAGAAGAAGACCTCGCGCTCAAGCGCTTCGCCCAGATTCCCGACGACCAGAAGCCCCGGTTCAACTGGCGGGAGGTCGTCGGCGCCGAGAGCCTGACGCCGCCGGAGGTGCAGATTGTGTCCGACGGAGTCGCGCACAACTTTGACATGGCGGAGATCGCCGAGACCGTGGGCATGGCACTCACGGACCTGCTGTTGTCGCGGCAGGTGCGGGATATTTTCACCGAGGAGAACCGCCAGCTCGTGGCAGCGGTGGCCAGGGAAGTAAGCGCGGAGATCGTGGCGCGCTGGGCGGCGAACAAGGACCAGGTGCTTTCGGAAGAGGACACGCACCAGTTGATCGAGCAGGCGCTGGTGCGGCACGACAAGCACGACGTGGCGATGAGCCTGGTGACGAAGCGCTCGCACAATCCCTTTGTGACGGCGCCACCGGCGAACGACGGCTCGGGCACGGTGGAGGAGAGCACGCCGGTGCTGGTGCGGCTGATCCGGCGCAACGGGCAGGTGGTGCCGTGGGATGCGAACAAGGTGGAGGTGGCGGTGCGGAAGGCGTTTTTGTCCATGCATCTTGACAGCGCGCCGGCGGTCAAGGTGGCGGAGGGCGTGAGCCAGCGGGTGCGCGACCTGGGGCAGGCGTTCGTATCCATCGAGGATGTGCAGGACATGGTGCAGATCGAGCTGATGCGGCACGGGCACTACAAGGTGGCGGAGGCGTATATTTTATACCGGGCGGAGCGGTCGCGGCGGCGCGAAGCGGCGACGGTGAGCGCAGCGGACGACGCGCGGCAGGAGCAGATCATTTTCGTCAAGCGGGACGACGGCCAGACGGAGATGTGGGACGGGGCGGAGTTGCGGGCGCGGATCACGTTTGCGTCCATCGGGCTGGATTTGTGCCTGACGCGCGAGCAGATCGAGGGCGAACTGCGGCGCTCGCTGTATGCGGAGATGACGCGGGAAGACCTGCAAAAGACGGTGATCCTGAACGCGAAGGCGCTGATTGAGCGGGACGCGGATTTCGCGAAGTTCGCGGGGCGGATTTTGCTGTCGTATATTTACGAGGAGGTGCTGGGCTGGGACGTGCTGAAGCACGGGGTGGGGGCGCTGAAGGAGTTTCACGCGCGGCATTTCAAGCGCTACCTGGACCACGGGGTGCGAATTGAACGGCTGAAGCCGGAGATGTTGAAATACGACACGGAGAAGCTGGCGGAGGCGCTGGACCCGACGGCGGACTTGGAATTCGATTTCCTGGGCATCCAGACGCTTTACGACCGGTATTTGATCGTGGACAAAACGAAGCAGCGGTCGCGCCGGCTGGAAACGCCGCAGTATTTCTGGATGCGGGTGTCCATGGGGCTGTTCCTCAACGAGCAGGGGAACCGGGAGGACTGGGTCGTGCGGCTGTATGCGCTGTATAAGAACCGGCGGTTCTGCTCCTCGACGCCGACGCTGTTCAACGCCGGGACGCTGCATTCGCAACTGTCGTCGTGCTACCTCTACAAGGTGGACGACAACATCGAGAGCATCATGATGCGCGGAATCGCGGAGAACGCGTTCCTGTCGAAGTGGGCCGGCGGGTTGGGCGGCTCGTGGACGGCGGTGCGCGGGACGGGCGGCTACATCAAGGGCACGAACGGCGAAAGCCAGGGGGTGATTCCGTTCCTGAAACTGCACAACGACCAACTGGTGGCGGTAAACCAGGGTGGCAAGCGGCGCGGCTCGGGCTGCGCGTATCTGGAGACATGGCACAACGACATCCTGGACTTCCTGGAACTGCGCACGAACACGGGCGACGACCGGCGGCGCACGCACGACATGAACACGGCGAACTGGATCCCGGACCTGTTCATGAAGCGGATGGAGAACCGCGAGAACTGGACGCTGTTCCGCTCGAACGAAACACCGGACCTGCACGAGCTTTACGGGAAGAAATTCGAGGAGCGCTATGCGCACTACGAGAAGCTGGCGCGCGAAGGCCAGATTTACGGCAAAACGATGCCGGCGATTGAGCTGTGGCGGGAGATGTTAAAAATGCTGTTCGAGACGGGGCATCCGTGGATCACGTTCAAGGACCCGTGCAACGTGCGCAGCCCGCAGGACCACGTCGGCGTGATCCACTCGTCGAACCTGTGCACGGAAATCACGCTGAACACGAGCGACGAAGAGACGGCGGTGTGCAACCTGGGCTCGGTGATTTTGGACACGCACCTGCGGGCGAACGGCACGCTGGACCACGCGCTGTTGCGGGAGACCATCCGCGTGGCGGTGCGGGCGCTGGACAACGTCATTGACATCAATTACTACCCGACGAAACCGGCGGAGACCTCGAACCGGCGGCACCGGCCCATCGGGCTGGGAATCATGGGGCTGCACAACGCGCTCTATAAGAAGGATCTGGCGTTCGCGTCGGCCGAGGCGGTGGAGTTCAACGACGAGTTCATGGAGGCGATTGCGTTTTACGCGTATGAGGCGTCGAGCGACCTGGCGGCGGAGCGGGGGACGTATTCGAGCTACCGCGGGTCGAAGTGGGACCGCGGACTGCTGCCGCAGGACACGCTGGACCTGCTGGAGAAGGAGCGCGGGGTGCCGGTGGAGACGCCGCGCGGCGGGCAAATGGACTGGGAACCGCTGCGCGCGAAGATCCGCAAGCAGGGAATGCGCAACAGCAACGTGCTGGCGATCGCGCCGACGGCGACGATCTCGAACATCATGGGCACGTCGCCGTGCATCGAGCCGTATTACAAGAACCTCTTCGTGAAGAGCAACCTGGGCGGGGAATACATCATCCTGAACAGCCCGCTGGTGAAGGACCTGAAGGCGCTGGGCCTGTGGGACCGGGAGATGATGGACCAGCTGAAGTATTTCGACGGCGAGCTGACGCACATCGAGCGCATTCCGGCGCACGTGAAACACAAATACGGCACGGCGTTCGGGATTGATTACACCTTCGTGATTGACGCGGCGGCGCGGCGGCAGAAGTGGATTGACCAGTCGCAGTCGGTGAACCTGTTTCTCGGGCAGCCGGACTTCAAAACGCTGTCGTATATGTATCGGGCGGCATGGCGCAAGGGGTTGAAGACGACCTATTACCTGCGGACGCTCGGAGCCTCGAACATCGAGAAGGCGACGGTGGCCGTGAAGAAGGAAATCCGCGGGCACATCGGGCGCGGCGAGGGCGAGGAAGCAGCGACGATGGCACCGGCGGCAGCGGCGGAAGCCGCCACGGGGGAAACGGGCGCGCCATTTGCGGGGGGGGCGGCCCCGGCGAAGAAAGTTTTCTCGGAGGCGGAAAAAAAGGCGTGCAGCCTAGATGCAAAGCTGCGCGGCGAGGAATGCGAGGCGTGCCAGTAGAAACCTCTCCCAGACCATGACTTCATGCCAGACAAGGAAACCCCAGTTTCACGACGCCGGTTCGTAGCGGGCGCCCTGGCGGCGGCCGGGGGGGCATTGCTTGGGGCTTCCAGCCGCGCCGCGGTTACCACAGATTCAGCCCCCATGGATATCGCCGCACTGAAAAAGGCCTGCAAGGGCACCGTGGCTGGCGCGGGCGACGCGAACTTTGGCGAGTTGTTGCACGGGGATCTGTGGAACCGGCTGATTCCGGAGCGCGCACCGCAAGTCGTCGTCCAGGTCAACGACGAGCAGGATGTCATCGCGGCGATACTTTTTGCCCGGGCGAACAGGTTGAAGGTGGTGGTGCGCGGCGGCGGTCATAACTGGTGCCAGCCGACGCTGCGAAATGGCGGATTACTGATTGACCTGTGCAATCTTAACCAGGTCATTTCCATTGATGCCGCGGCGCGCAAGGCGATCGTGCAGCCGATCATCAGCAACCGGGACATTCAGAAAACGCTGAACGCGCAGGGGCTAGCTTTCCCCAGCGGGCACTGCCCCCAGGTGAAATTGAGCGGCTATCTGTTGGGCGGGGGAATGTCGTGGAATCCGGGAGTCTGGGACCATGGTGCGGCGAGCGTGGAGGCGGTCGAACTTGTGACTGCCGAGGGCAAGCTGATTACGGCCAACAAGGAGCAGAATCAGGATTATTTCTGGGCGGCGCGCGGGGCGGGGACAGGGTTTTTCGGCGTCGTTACGAAGTATCACCTGAAGTTGCACGCGCTGCCCAAGGCGATGCATGGGTGCAGTTATTTTTATGCGATGGAGGATGCGGCCAAGGTTGGGGCGTGGCTAAGCGGGATCGCGGGAAAACTGGCGCCCAGCGTCGAACTCAGCCTCTTTTTGCTCACGGCTCCAGACGCATTGAAGGAGCGTGCGGTGGCGCAGGGCGGCAAAGTCTGCCTGGTGACGGCGACCTCCTTTGCCGAGACGGCGGAGCAGGCCAAGGCGGAACTGAAGCCGCTGGATGATTGCCCGGTTATTGACCAGAAGCTCTCCTCGACGCCGCCGGCGCCGGTGACCTTTGAGCAATTGTTCGATGCGTCAGGCGTGATCTGGCCGGAGGGCTTACGCGCCCGGGCGGAGTCCGTGTTTTACCAGGCCACCGGTGGCGATTTGGTCCAAGCGATCGGCGAGCATTTTACCCAGGCACCCTCGCCGATCACGGTCCTGCTGTTTGCGATTTTGACCGGACCGAATCCTCCGCCCGACCCGAACGAGAGCGCCTATTCGATGAACGCACCTATTTTAGGTGGTCCGTGGACCCAGTGGAAAATCGCCGGGGAAGACGAGGCGAATACCGCCTGGCACAGCGAATGCGTGGCGCGGCTGAAGCCCTTTGTCTCCGGGTATTACATCGGCGAATCGGACACCGTCTCGCAGCCGGCGGCGGCCACGAGAGCCTTTTCTGCGGACAACTGGAAGCGGCTGGCCGACTTGCGCGACAAATATGACCCTGACGGGGTGTTTTTTGGTTACTTTGACGGGCTCAGGGACGCGAAGGCGGGGTAGAAATCGCGCTGACATGACTTTCGCCGATAACAGCGGCGGAACCTAAAGACGGCAGGTGTGAAGCGGGGCGGTCTCCACAGCGGGGCCGCCCCGTCCGTTTTCAGGTTTCAAAAAGGGCGCAGGCGGCGGGTTCGGTTTCGATGGCTTCCTCGCGATTGGGGCGGGCGACGAGGCCGGGGTGGGGTTCGTCGGGGAAGGGTTCGGCGGCGTGGCCGTCGTCGAGCATGAAACGGTCGCAGACGGTGAGGAGGGCGGCGACGGTTTCGGCGCGGCGCATGTCGTAGAGGAACTGGCCAGCGGGGTCCACGGACTGGCCGACGAAGTTGAGGAATTTTTTAAGACGCCCGGCGAGTTGCTTGTCCGGGATACTGGCCACGGCGGTGGCGTGGTGGAGGTCTTCGACGTAGGCGCGGGCATCAGCGAGAGTGGGTTGGAAAACGGGACGGCCGGAGAGAAGTTCGCGAATTTGGCGGAAGATCCAGGGATTGCGGATGGCGGCGCGGCCCACCATGACGCCGGCGGCGCCAGTTTCGGCCAGGACCCAGCGGGCCTTGGCGGCGGAGGTGACATTGCCGTTGGCCAGGACGGGACAGTGGACAGTCTGGACAGCCTGGCGGATGCCGTCGTAATGGACTTCGGCGCGATACATTTCCTTGACGGTGCGGCCATGGACGCTGAGGAGGTCCACGCGGTGGCGGTTAACGGAGTCGAGGAGGGCGGGGAAGTGTTCCCAGGAGTCGAAGCCGAGGCGCATCTTGACGGTGAAACGGCCGGGGCAAACAGCGCGGAGTAGCGCGAGGATTTCGTCCACGCGGGCAGGATCGCGCAGAAGGCCGCCACCGACGTTTTTACGGTAAACCTTAGGGGCGGGGCAGCCAAGGTTGAGGTCTATGCCGGCAACGGGATGGGCGGAGAGATCGCGGACGGTGCGGGCGAGATCGGGCAGAGCCTCGCCGATCATCTGGGCGAAAACGGGCCGGCCGGTGTCGTTTTCGGTAACGCTGGAGAGGATGTGGGGCTCAAGGCGGGAAGTGTCGTGGACGCGAAAGTATTCGGTGAAGAACCAGTCGGGCGCGCCACGGCGGGCAACGACGCGCATGAAAGGAAGGGTGGTGACGTCCTGCATCGGCGCCAGCGCGGACGGCGGCAGGCCGGGCTCAAGCACGGCGGGCAGGGCGGCCAGGCCCGGATGGGCGGGAGCGGTCATCAGTTCTGCTGCTTGAGGATGCGCTCGAGGATTTCGGTCATGTCCTCGACGGACTCGAGGACTTTTTTGGCGACGAGGATGGGTTTCTTGGCCTGGAGGGCGAGGACCATGGAGTCGCTCGGGCGGGCATCCACCTCGATGACTTTGCGGCCCAATTCATTCTGCATGTTGAGGATGATGCGGGCGAAGAAAGTGCCGGAATCCACGTCGTTGATGACGATGCGCTCGACGGTGACGCCAAGGCCGGCAAAGATATGGCCGATAAGATCGTGGGTAAGCGGACGGTCTTTTTTGACGTCGTTTATCGTCATGGAGATGGCGTTGCCGATGGCCTGGTCCACGTAGATGACGAAAGTCTTTTCGGGGCTGCCGAGGAAGATGGCGCAGCCGTTGGACGTGGGCATCACGCCTTTGATGCTGACCTCGACAACGTCGTTCTTCATG
>CAZDAQ010000086.1:0-2195 GCA_964503425.1 uncultured Opitutales bacterium | reverse complement strand
CGGCGCAGGGCTTCTGCCGCCATTGCCCCACCGCCGCGCGAATCCTGATGGGCCTCATTTTTTTTGTCTTCGGACTCAACGGCTTTCTGCACTTCATTCCGCAGCCCAAGACCATGCCCGATGGGGCCGTGGCGTTTTTCGGCGCGCTGATGGGCACGGGCTACATGTTGCCGTTGATCATGGGGACGCAGTTGCTCGTGGGGGTGCTGCTTTTGGTGAACCGTTTCGTGCCGCTCGCGCTGGCGCTGATTGCGCCGGTGATTGTCAACATTGTGGCGTTTCATGCATTCCTTGATCCGGCGGGGCTAGTGATGGCCGCTGTGGTACTGGCATTGGAACTGTACCTGGCGTGGTCGTATCGTAAGGCCTTCGGCCCGATGCTTGCTGCACGGACAATGCCGGGTTGACTCACGGCGTCCAGCGGCCATTTTCATCGCTCCTGCGCTCCAAGGAAATTCCATGCTCAATACCATTCTTATCGTGCTCGCGGTCTTGGTGGCCGCGCTGGTTATCATAGTGGCGATGCAGCCACCCGAATTCCGCATCACACGCAAAGCAACCTTCACGGCTGCACCCGCGGCGGTATTCGCCCTGGTGAACGACCTGCATCAATGGGAGGCGTGGTCGCCTTGGGCGAAACTGGACCCGGCAGCGAAAATGACCTTTGAGGGGCCGCCGACGGGAGCCGGGTCCGGCTATACTTGGGAAGGCAATAACAAGGTTGGCCAAGGACGGATGACAATTCTGGAGAGCCGACCGAGCGAACTAATCCGGCTTAAACTTGAATTCCTGAAGCCCTTTAAGGCCACGAACACGGCGGAGTTCACTTTTAAATCCGAGGGGAGTCAGACACTCGTGACCTGGAGCATGTCCGGTAAAAACAATTTCATGGGCAAGGCCATCGGCTTGGTCATGGACTGCGACAAGCTGGTCGGCGGCCAGTTTGAGAAGGGCCTGGCCGATATGAAAGCGATTGTCGAAGCCGGGCCGAAGTAAAAGCCGCGGAGTTTATGGCTAAACTCAGGCGTTGGCGGCGGCAGGGGAAGTGACGGCAGCCTCCGAGTGGCGGCAATTGCGGTGAATGAAGGCGGCGAGGTCGAGCAGTCCGGAGCACTGGTCGGGCCGCAGGGGTGCGGCAAGGAGCTGGCGGCGGGCCTCTTGAAAATGTCCGGCAGTTTCCTGCTTCAGGTCGGCGATTACAGCGGCGACGGTGCGGGTATCACTGAAGCGGGCGATAAGCTCAGCAGGAGCATCCCGGGCGAGGCTGGCGCGCAGGGCGGCGGCATCAGCCGGGGCGAGGGCGTCGTGGTAGCGTTTGAGGAAGAGGGTTTTCACACCGGCGCGGAGGTCGTAGGCAAGCTCGGTGGCGCCGGTGGGCAGGAGGCTGATTTCGTGGAGGTCGTTTTCGATTTGGAAGGCGAGGCCGAGGGGGCGGGCGAAGTCGTGGAGGCTGAGGAGCACGGGCTCGGGCGCGCCAGCCAGGATGGCGCCGACCAGCAGCGGGGCTTCAAAGGTGTAGCGGGTGGTTTTGAGAAAATAGGTACCGAGGATGTCGTCCTCGGTGACCTGGTCGAGCGGGCGGCGCAGCAGGGCGAGTTCGAGGGCTTCGCCGAGGCCGGTGTCCTGGGCGATAGTGGTGAAGTAGCGCAGAGCGGCGGTGGCGCGGGTGGGATTCAGGCCGGGAAGGAGGAAGTTTTCCACGGTGAAGCCAAAAAGGATGTCGCCGAGGACGAGGGCAAGATTTTCGCCACAGCGGATGTCGTCGCCTTCGGCCAGGCGGCGGTGGAGGGTGGGCTGGCCGCGGCGGGAGAAGGAGCCGTCAATAATGTCGTCATGGACGAGGGCGAAAGTGTGAAAAAGTTCAAGGCCACAGGCGACGCGGTAGGTGGCGGAGGTGGGCGGCGCGGGGCTGTCATTAAACAGGCGGTAGGCGGCCAGGAACAAGAGGGGGCGGACGCGCTTGCCCTCAGTTTCCAAAAAGTCGCGCAAGGCAGACCAGGTGGACGCAAGGCCGGGGCGGGCGGCAAAGCGGGCCTCGAGTTCACGCAAGGCATCATCGAAATGGCGCTGGAAATGTTCCCGCCAGTCGGAAAACTCGCGCAGGAAGGGGTCGGGGGCCTCGTGGGTGGTGGTGGGAGGCATGGGGTATGTGACGGCAAGGTTACAGCGACGCCGGGCAAGATAAAGCAAGAATC
>CAZDAQ010000085.1:0-12108 GCA_964503425.1 uncultured Opitutales bacterium | reverse complement strand
TCAATCCCCACCCGGCACAATTGCGAGGCCGGATACACGTCCTGCGCCGCCAGGTAATCGTTCAGCGCCGCCGCGTATTGCCCCGCCGCCTCCGCCCGCTGCGCCGCGTCCAGCACCGACACAAAATTCGCCACCCGCGGCGCCACCTGCGCCTGCGTCTTCGTCAGCACCGGGTCGTTCGGGTCCAGCTTCGCCGCGTTCGCCAGTTCCTCCCACGCCACATACCCGTTGTTCTGCGCCAGCGCCTCGTTCGCGTAGGCCACCAGCATGTCAATCTTCCCCACCCGCTCCACGATGTCCCGCAACTGGCTGGCCCGCGTCGGATCCTGCAAAAACGCCATCCCGAACTCGTTCTTCTGGTCAAAAATCTGCCGGTACGCCTGCTGCTTCACCAAATCGTCAAACTTCGGCGTCAGATTGGTCACCTGGTTGATCTGCCCGGCCATCTGGTCATTGACCCGCTTGATCTCCGGGTTCAACGGCCAGATCTCGATCGCCTTCTGCATCGCGGCATTCCCGTCATCATAATTCTGCGCCGCCATCGCCTGCTCCGCCGACAACAACGCCAAATTGCTCGTCTGCTCCCCCGTGCGGATCGCCGACATCACCGGGCTCGCCGGAAAGTCCGACGCATCCGCCTGGATCTTCGTCAGTGTCGCTTCCGCCGAGGCAAAATCGTGCATGTCCAACATGTGCTTCAAGTCATTCGTCTCCCGGTATAACCCCGCCAGCACCTTCCGCTTCGCCGGGTCGAACTCCTGCACCGGCGGCAGCATCTCTCCCAGCAGGAACGTCTGCTGCAGCATCTCCAGCGACGACCAGCGCTCCCCGGCATCATACGACGCATCGACTGCCTTCATCCCCGTGGTCGTGTCCGCAATCGCCTCCTGTGCAATGAACTCCAGCGAATCCACGGTCGGCATGATATCCCCGAAATTCCCCAGCTTGGACAGTTGCGCCTTGGCGACGTCCACCCCTTGATCCGTGCCCTTGAAAATTTTGTTGTAGAACTGCCCCGCGATCAGCGCGTGCTGGAACCGCCGCTCCATCATGTAGGAAATGATTTGCGTCTGGAATTGCAGCTTCGCCTTCAGCCCCGCGCCCGCTGTCTGCGCCTCCAGCAATGCTTGCTTCGCGTAGGTGCGCCCCAACTCAAGGCCGGCAATGCCCGCCCGCGTCAGGTTTGACATGTTGGGCATGCTCGGAGCCCCGGGCAGTCCGGGGATGCTCGGCATCGCAGGCAACCCGCCGCCGCTGCCGCCGCTGCCATTCGGCACCGTCGTATTCCCGTTCACGCTCGCGCCTCCGGTCCCCACGTTCGTGCCCGCCGTGGTGCTGCCTTGATTCTGGTTCTGGTTACCCCCGCGCCCACCCGCCTGCCGCGCATTGTTCGCTTGCGCTGGTGGCTTGGCATTGCCGGAGCTGTCCGTATTGGCCATGCTCTCATTCACGTCTTGCGACACCGCTTCATTGGCGTTGGCCACCGTGTCCTGCTGGTCTTGGCGGGTGGAGTCCAAGTCATTATATTTCTGCTGATTTTGCTCAATCGCGTCCCGAATCCGCCAGGTCTCGAATACCAGCCGCTGCAGCGTGTCCGACGCCCCGCCGTCTTCCGGATACTTCATCGCGTCGCTCAACAGCGCAAATGCATCATACGTCGGGTCCGCGCTCGTCACTGATCCGTCATTGTGCACCGACAGCAAATTTTTGATCTTCGCCAGCACGTCCTGGTATTGCTGCGTGCTGTCCGCCTCGCCCGGCGACTCCAGGTAGCGCTCAAACCGCGCCCGCACGATGATGTTGTTCCCAATGTCAAACGTGCTGTCCTTCCACTTGAAAATCCCCTTCTCGCTGTCCAGGCTCCAGGCGTCCGAATTGATCAACCGCTCCCCCACCGCCGACGGGCTATAAGGATCCCCGCCGCTGTTGCCGCCCGAGCCATCATTCGCCGGCTGGGCATTATTCCCTCCGCCACCCGCGCCACGGCCCCCGCCGCCGCCGCCGCCCCCACCGCGGCCACCCCCGCCGCCACCCTGGCCAAACGCCGGGGTCACGGTTAATGCCAACACCAACAACAAGGATAAGGTGGTTTTCATGGGGGTATAACGGTTTGCGGAATATAACGGATTTCAGCATATTCTACACCTTTTCCGCCAAGATGTAAGAACAATTTTCATCCCCTCACTGTTCCCTTACCACCCTTTCTTTTTCCCGCTTTTTCCCCGCCAGCCAACCCCGGTCTTGCACCCCCCGCCTCCATCCACCACCATTACCTCCCTTATACCCTTCCTTTTTTACCTTTCATTTTCACCTTTTACTGCCCTCCCCGCACCGCGCGCCCGTTCATCCTTCATCCTTCATCCTTCATCCTTCATCCTTCATCCTTCATCCTTCATCCTTCCTCATTCATCCTTCCCTCCGATGCCCGCCGACCCCAACGACCCCCGCCTGGCCGAACTCCACCGCCAACGCGCCATCGTCGCCCAACACCTCGCCTGGCTCGACACCCAAATCGCCCAATCCTCCGGAGCCATTCCCCCTCCGGTGGTAACCACCCCCGCCCAACTCCTCACCCGCACCCCACCCCAAAAATCTCCCGGCAGCAAACCACCCATTTCCGTCGAAGCCATCCTCGCCCAAGACTCCTCCGGCATCACCGCCCGCGAAAAATGGGGCTGCATCGCCATCGTCTTGATCCTCGGCCTCCTCATCCTCGCCATCCTCTTTGGCCTGCCCTACCTCTTCCCCCAGCTCCTCCATGCCACCCCTCCTTAGTCCTTGACCTGGAAGCTCTTGCTGATGACATGGATATCCCCAATGATATCCCGCAACTCATCCGAAAAATAATACTCCTCGATCAAAACATTGTGCGTCTTTGTCGAAATGACAAACACCAACACCCCCCCCGGGAAACTGTCCAGAATATTGCCCTTCATATCCACCCCTTCACCCTTGTAGCCACCCCATTCAGTCAGTCTCGTCTGCGTCAAACTGTTGATCACTGGCCCGTCCAGGCTCTTGATCGCCGCGCTCAGCAGCTTGTCCGGCGACACCGACTTGTCCATGATCTTGAACTGGACATAGCTGTTCTTCGGGCTGTTTAGCGTGAAATTGCTGTCCGGTTTGTAATCCCGGGCGTTCTTGTCTTCCTTCCAACTGGCCGGATATTGCAGGGTAAAATCCGCGCGATCTATCGTCGTCGGCTCCTCCCCGCTGTCCGTTGCCAGGGTCGCCGCCCGCCCCAGCCCAACCCCGGCCAGCATGGCCAGTGACAACCCCGCCGCCCGCCGGGCCCAACCCCGCAGATCACCCAAAAAACAAGTATTCAACCTCATAAAAAACAATAGGTATATCCACTTAATGGCGCCTGCTGGCAATAACGTTTTGGCTGTAAACCTGAGCATGGCTCATACCACTCTTCCGCCTCGGCTCCGGGATTGCCATGTAACCCCATGCGCCTCCTTTAGTTTCTTTTCTACTTTTCCTTCAACACCCAGGTCCCGTCCCAGTCCGGCGGCGGCGGCTCCAGCCAGTAGTGCTCGCATCGCTTCAGGAAGTTTTGGCAAAGTAAATCCCGGCCGCCCATCTCCGCGTTGGCGGTGCGAAAGCTTCCCATCGCCCCCGCAAAGTCCCGCGCGTAATACTTCTCCACCGCCTCGCCATAGGCGCTCCAGCCCGCCGGCGGCGGCCCCTCCGCCTGCTCCCCCATGGGCACATACACCCGTATCGCCTGCTTCTTGCCCATGACCCGAAGCTGGTCCACCAGCCGGTACCAGAAAACCTTCTTCGTCATCTCGTAAATCGACTCCCCCACCAAAATCTCCTGCAAGTATTGCTTCGTCGCGCTCTCCAGCCGCGCCGCCACATTCACCGGGTCGCCCATCACCGTGAACTCCTGCCGCCGCGGGTGCCCGATCCGCCCCACCAGCCCCTCCCCATGGTTGATCCCGATGCCGAAAGTCAGTTGCTCCCGCCCCTTCTGGTTCTGCCAGCCCGCATTCAACTTCTTCAGCGCCGCCTGCATCCGCAGCGCCGCCCGCACCGCCCGCTCGGCCCCCTCCGCCGGCGGCAGCGCCCGCACGTCCCCCCACGCCGCCATCAGCGCGTCCCCGATGTATTTTTGCACCGTCCCCCCCTCCGCCTGCACGATGTCCACCATCGTGGAAAGATGCTCGTTCAACTGCCCCACCACCGCGTCCGGCCCCACCCGCTCGCTCCATTCCGTAAACTTCCGAATGTCGCCGAACAACACCACCACCTCCTGCCGCTGCCCCCCCAGCCGCTTTTCAAAATCCCCCTGGTGGCTCAACAGCAGCCCCGCCACCCCCGGCGACACCATGCTCTCGAACATCCCCAGCGTCCGCTGCCGCTCGTATTGCTCCAGCACAAAATCATACAACGTCCCAAACACCCCGCAACTCAGCAAAATGATCGCCGCCCCCGCCACCGGCATCACAATCAACTCCGTCCAGAAAATCAACTGCGTGGACACCAGGTAGAACGCCGCCAGGCTCGCGAACAACCCCATCTTCAACACCACCGACCGCACCCCCAGCGACACCGCCAGCGCCAGCAGCCCCAACCCCAGGGCCAGCGCCAGCACCAGCCAGTCCGGCGCCTCCGTCAGCCATTCATTGTGCACCAGGTTTGCGAATGCCGTCGCGTGAATCTCCACCCCCGCCATGTCCAGCAACGGCGTTTGATAGCGGTCATTGAAACGGGTTTCCGCATACGGACCCACGAACACCACCTTGCCCTTGAAATATTCTCCGTGGTTGTAGGTCGTGTCCCAATTCAGCAGCACTTGCTGCAATGGAATCGTTTTGATCGTGCCGTCCGGCCCGTAGTAATTCAGCGGCATCGGCGTATCCGGATCCCGTAGCGGGGCCAGACCCAAATACTTCTTCGCCGCCACCCAGCTTAGGGAATATTCGCTGTGCTTCTTCGCCGCCCCGTTCAGGTTCATTTCGTCCCGGCGATTGATCATGGACAAATTGTAGTGGTGCTGAATCCCCCGGACTAGGCCCCCGTCCTCCGCCAGCTTGATCAAACCCACCAGGTCGTCCGCGTCCTTGGTCACCAGCTTGCTCTCCGGCTCGATAATCATCTCATCGCTGCCTGGCACCGTCCCCCCCAGTTGCGAGGCGATCGCCACCCGGTTCAACTCGGGGTTCTTCGGGTCCGCATATTTCGCAAACACCACCCCGCAATCCGCGTCCCCCGCTGTCGGCCCGTTGAATACAAAGTCATACACCACCAGTCGTGCTCCCGCATTGACTAGCCGATCCGTCAGCTTCGCCCAAAATTCCCGGTTCCACGGCCAGTTGTTCGTCATGTACGCCAGCTCCGGCGCCCGCGCCAGCACCGCTGGATCCTGCGTCTTCTGCGCCGTGTTGAACGAATCCCCATCCACCTCCAGGATTACGATGTCCTTCGGCGGGTTTCGCGCCGGCCATATCTCCATCCGCAATTCCAGCATGGAATCCTCAAACCCCTTGATCCACCCCTTCTGGTCCCGGATCAACCACACATACAGCGCCAACACCACCACCACAAAAGCCGTTTGAATCAAAAAACGCTTGCGCTTCAGAAATTCAAAGGTTCGTCCAATATACATGGGTCAAAGAGAGGAGTTATTACGCCGTTTCGCGCAAAATGGTCAAGGTAATCCCGGCGAAGCCTTAAATTATCGTCCGTCAATTACTTCCAGCGGCAGTTAGATATTCTTCCAGCATTTCCTATTCCCGATTTATTTTATAAACCCCCCACTTCCCAATCCCTAACGCCCCCATGATTGTCGCGCTCGTTTCCCGGCACATCCGTTGTCATACGTTGCATTCCTAATTCTTTTCCTGCCCCACCTCGTTCCGGCAACCCCAAAATCCTCCCTCCCCGTCACACCTCGCACAGCCAGTGCCCCGAGGGATCCCGGTGCAGCGATTCCGACACCGGGATGAACAGCATCCGCAGTTTGATCAGCCCGCGCTCGCAGGAATACCGCTCCAGCACCGGCAGGTGGCCGACCGGTTTGCGGTCGGTTTCCAGCGCCGTGGCATTCTTGAATATGATCGGCACGCGGGCCAGCGGCAGCGCCTGCCCGTTCTCCGGCGTCACCAGGCCCGAACCTTCCGCTTGAATCCGTGCCAAAATGTCGAATTGTTCACGCGCGAATGCCTTGAACTGCACTTCGTCCATCCGCGTGCGAATTTGCTCCAGAACCCCGGCGAGCCGGTGCGTCTCCATGTGGCTGTCCACGCCGAAGAGTTCCTTCGCCTCCGGCGACACGTCGTTCACGCGCAGGTCCGTCCGCAGGTTGCTGAATTGCAATTCCAGCTTCGGATGCGTTGAACTCCACTTGCCCTCGGGATGGTCGTGCTGCGCAAGATTGATTTCCGCCACCAGCCGGTCGAGCGATTGCTGCGGCTGCGGCGCCACCTCCACCGTCGTGCGGTGCAGCAAGTAGAAGGGCAGCAGGGCCTTGAGCGAGGGGATGCTCCCGTCCGGCGCCGCTGGCGGCGGCTCGTGGATCATCACCATCGGCCGTCCCGTCGCGAGGCGAAAGCCGACCTCCAGTATCACGTCCGCGTTCCAGTGCGGCTTCGGCTGGCCCAGGTAGGCCACCACCAGCGGCGCCTCCGCCAGTTGCTCCTTGATCACCGCGATGCGGTCCGGCCCCGGAATCCGGTCCGCCCGGCGCGGCAGAAAATTCGCCCGCTTGCACGCCGGCACCACCATCTTCTCCATCACCTCCGTGATCCGCGGGTTGCGGTCGTCAATCTCCGTGATGATAAAGCATTCCACCAGTTCGTGCGCGAAAATCGCGTGCGTGTTGAAATCCGGGTTGCGCACCGGCGGCTTCATCGGCTCATCCCACGGCGCGCGGGGCACCACCACGCAGCGGTGGCCGTTTTGCGGCTTCTCGTGCTTCTTCCCGCGGATTTCCTCCTCCCCGCCATACAGGCGCTGGATGCTCCGCGGCAGCACCTTGTAGGCCGCGCTGCTGAGGCGGATCTCCCCCGTCACCCCGCCGCTTTCCAGCCGCGTCGCGTTGGAAATGACCGGCCCGGCCAGCTTCCCATGCGCGTCCCGCGCCAGTTCGCCGTAGGCGATGCCGATGCGGAAGCACCGCATCGCTTCGTGCAGCTTCGCCTCGCGCCCGCGGGCGCTTTCCTCTTCCGCCAGCTTCAGCATGTGCACCGCCGCCTCGTGGGCTTCCGTCGGCTTGTTGAAAACGAATATGCCGCCATCGCCGCCAAAGGACGCGCACACCTTCGCGTAGTCCTGCCCCGCCTTCGCGCACCCCTCCGACATGATCCGGTGTATCTGGTCGGCCAAATCCTTCATCGCCTTGTCCCCGGCCAGCAATTGCAGGTGGTGCTGGATCTGCGCAAAGTGCGCCATGTCCACCACCATCACACAGACTGCCGTCGAGACGGCCTCGGCCGCTTTCTTCGCCGCCCGCGGCCGGGCCGACCGTGAAAGCAGCAGACGCCCCGTCTGCGTGGGCGCCGCACTGGGCCAAGGGAAAGCGGTCGTATTGGCTTGGATGGACATCGTATTATTTCCGCTATGAATGTAAGGTTAGCATGGGTTGTGCCCAAGCTCACGTAAGACTGCGCTGGCGCGCGTTTATTCCCCCTTTTTGCCCCTGAATGCCTCGTTAAAAATGTGTAAAATCTTGCCCAATCCTCTCGGGATATACCCCAATTAATGATGACTATTAGAAACGTTTATATGTCAAATCCAACCGTTAAGATTTTCCACGAATTACGACTCTTGCTGCCACTTTTCGCTCTTCAAATCTTCATCGGTTTCATCCATCTATCTATCTTTAAATCAGTGTTTTACACAATATTTACCGACCTCGTGCCTGCGTCCGGTTTCGATCTGCATGAGCAAGTATGCCAGTCTGGATTCAGGCAATGAGACAAAACCTGTGATTGGGGTATATACCCCATTTTTCATGGTCATTCTTCTCGCCGTATGTTCTTCAAAGCCCTTCCTCGGTAAACGCCCTGGACCGACAGACCAAGCATTATCGTATCTTCATGTACCATTTTTAAATTGAAGAATGACCCACCCGTCATCAGTCGGCCAAAAAAACTACCCCGGTGAGAACCAAGCCCGCGCTTCACTCTCCCAGCCCCAACCCCCGAAAAAGTGCCCGATCCGCCCGGAGCGCCCCGATTGTAGAACTCATCTCAAATTCGATAAAGGCGGAAAAAACCGTACAATTTCCTGACACGGTTGGGTCGTGGTGCGGGGGAAAGCGAGTAGCTCCCGGCGATGAAAAACGCCTCCATAATTTGCATAAAATCGAATTTGAGATAAGTCCCAAATTAATTTAGCCATTATACCGTCCTTTGCGGTTATCGTTTCGAATCCAAAATATCCGACCATGGAAATTCTACTGACCGTTGTATTAATAATTCTGGGGTTAGCACTGGCACCGATCGCGCGACTCTGGGAAAACCGGGAGCGCCGCTCACTTGCCGGAGAGTGGAAACGTAAGGCGCCCTTAGCCTCTGACTCTGGCGACAAATTCATGATGGCGTTTGCTGCGCAACCGTCAGGCACCCCGCCCGAGCCGGACCCGAAAGGAACAAGGGTGTTGGTCATCTACGGCGTCATCGTCGGAATCGCGGCTATCGTTACGAGTGTGCATTATTGGGAAACTCTTCGCAGTTTGCACGCCGATGATTTCTTTTTCTTCGGATGGCTTTTCCTAACAATGACCTTCGGAATGATTGTCAGTGTTCTCCTGACTAAAATCCGCGAGGGCCGGCCGCTCACGGAGGTGACGGTCGTTCAGCTGCTGGTGCCCATGTTTTTCAGCCTCGTGGTCTTTTATCCTATTTGGGCGATTGCCAGCTCCAGCCCAAGGAATTTCTTTGCATTCTACACCGCATTCCTAAACGGATATTTCTGGGACAAGATCGTGGCCTCGCTAAAGCCTCCTCCTGGAACCCAGCAGGGATCCGGCCCATCCGGCGATAGTCAATAGCCAGTGGGGCCATTTTTTCATTCTTTCGACACGCTTTGTCCGTGAGCGAAACCACTGCGTATATTTCTTAAAAGCGGGATTCGCGCGAATGGAATTGATGAAGGCCGGCAATTTCTGAAGCGCTTGGAAGTCGGCCATCGGCATCGAAACGCCCGTTGGCAGGGCACCCATCAACTGGAGTTTGACGGCGCGTTCCGCCGGGGGCGGATGGGAATCATAGATGATTTTCCCCAATGGATCGGTGGGTGCGTAGAAGTCGTCCATCATCGCCATCAAACTCAGGCAAACCGCGGGTATAGTGCGGGCAGACAGGTTGTGGGTAACGGAGCTCGCTTTATTCACGAGCAGCGCCTTGGCGGCCCAGGCATCGGCTTCAAATTCCAGCGCATGGTTAAATGCCGAAAACACCGCCGGCTTGCCGCCGTCTTGCGCCAGTTGAAAGCGGCATCCTGCTCCATTCGCAAAATGGTTCAAAAAGATATGCCCCATTTCATGTCCGATTAAGAATTTGGCGACGATGGAATGGCACCAGTCGCTCCACACGGGGGGATTTAATTTCGTAAATCGCACATAGTCCAAATGCTCCTGATTCCGTTCTTCGGACAAGGGGATGTGGATAACAGAAGATTGGACGAGATCGGCGACGAACCTGGCGAAAAGAAGCGGCTCATTCAGCCGGTAAAAAAAATGGGTACAATCAATCAAATAACCCCAACCGCTTTGCAGGCTTGGATCGATTCCAATCGCATAGCTGCCGTCCATTCGATCGTGCACTGCAATTGCATTGGGGGTCTGAATCGCAACAAATTCAAAGGCGATTTTGTCGAAGCGCACACAGGGGTTTTCCGCCGAATAGTTGCTAATTATTTCGATGTAAGACCGTCGTTCCTCGTCACGCTTTTTCCGGTTGAATTCAAAAATATCGACGCCTGAATACCCTGCGTCCCTTATCAGGGCTTCAATATAAGACGTGTCCCTGTTTTTGATGAGATCTCGGATATACTCGTCACTGTTGCATGCCTTGGCTGCCAAAGGTCGAAGAGTGGTCGCCGCGAGATTACTCATGACTTGTTCATTAAATCCCCTCTGCCGACTTCCCGGCAACTCCCAAAAAAGTCCTCTCCTCATCCATGACGCGCCAGTGCTTTTGCCTTCCTAATCCTGCATTCTCAATTCATTTCACCCCCCCAGCGCCCCGTTCACCTCCGCCTCCGTCGCCTCCGCGTTCGTCCGGTCCGCCTGATACCGTTTCCACGCCGCGTCATACGCCGCCTTGTCGTCCTTTAGCAAAGTCTCCAGGCACGCCGCCAGCGACCACACCGCATTGTAATACACCGGATTCGCCCACGGCAGCCCCGCCCGCGCCTGCGCCAGTTGCTGCTGCAACGCCGCCTTCGCCCGCGGCGTTCCGCGCACCGCCCATGCCTCGTCCAGCCCCACCTTCCGGTCGTGCCCGCCCACCTCAATCACCAGCGCTTGCCACCCGTCCAGCGCCGCCCGCGTCTGCGCCATGTTCTGCACCGGCAGTTGGTGCCCCGCCACCAAATCCCGGTAGCCCACCGCCCACCACAACTCCAAACTCTGCGCGTCCTCAAACTTCCCCGGAAACGCCACCCGCAGCGCCTCCGCGGGTGCCGCCCCCGCCGCCAGCGCTTGGAACAGTGCCGGCACTTTCTCCGGCTCGTTCCCCACCCGCGCCTCCTCCGCCAAAAACCGCGCCAGCCAAAACGCGTTTACCTCCAGCACCGGCAGCGCGTCCCCGTAAGGCCCGTGCGCCGTCATGATCTGCCGCAGCGTCAACGACGGCAGGCTCCCCGCCTGCACCGCCAGTTCGTCCAGCATCGCCGGCTTCAACCCCGCCTCCAACTCCTCCCCAAACGCAATCTTCAGCCAGTCCGGCACCCGCCCCGCCGCCGCCGCGCCCGCCTGCCACGCCACCAGTTGCTCCAGCGCCGCGCTGCTCATCGCCAGGCATACGTCTGAAAATTTCGTCGCCGCGCTCCACCGCACCAGCGCCACCCGGTGCCCGTCCCGCGGCTCCGCCACCACCTTGAACGGCGCCGCGAAATCCGCCTGCGCCACCGGCACCAGTTGCACCTGGATCGCCCGTATCGCCCCCGCATCCGGCCACGTAAAATATTTCGCCAAATTGGCCTGCAATGCCCGCGACATCTGCAACACCGTCACCGCCGACGCATAATCCGGCCCCGCCACCTCAAAATACGCCCCCTCCAAAACCTGCAATCGCGGCGTGGGCAACATCGCCCCCGGCGCACTCACCGTCGCCGTCACATTCGCTGCTACCGTCCCGTTCCCCGCTGGCGTCTCCGCGCCCGCCGCCCCCAGCCATCCCGCGCTCCCGGCCAGCATCACCCCGCCGGCTCCGCGCACCCAGCCACAAAATGAAAAACACATGGCTGCTTTCGCCGGGACGCGGCCCCTTGTTTACGGATGCGCCAGGACCAGTTGCCCGTCCTGCGGCGTCGCGCTGTTGTATTTCGCCCACGCCCCCGCGTATTTCTTCACCGCGTCCGCCGGCAAAAATTCCGCCGTCAGTTTGTTGAACAACATCGTCGTCAACCCGCCCGCCGCCGGCACCCGCGCCGACCCCAGCGAACTGTAGCTCGGCGCGAACTGCGGCCCCTGCGCCCCGCTCACAAACGTCCCCCGCGCCTGATAAAGCACCGTCAGGTTAAACCCCAGCACCGTCACGTTGAACGGCATCGCCACCTGGAAATACCCCTCCCCTGCGTCCTTCACAAAATACGAGCGGAAATTCGGCGCCCCCGGCGTCGCCTGGAAATTCGGTGCCGCCGCCGCCTCGCCCGGCTTCGCCGCCGGTGCGGGCGCTGCCTTGAAAACCGTGTGCCCCCACCCGTTCAACTCCGCGTCCGCCAGCCCCACCGGGGTCGTCCCCGCCAGCAACGCTTCCTCCTTGCCGCGCCAGTCGCCCCCGCTTTCCGACCCCGCCCAATACCACACCCCCGCCGGCAATGGCGGCGGCGGCCCGCCCGCCTTCTTCGGCGTCGGCGCATACGCCTGCGGCGCGGTCCCCGCCAGCACGCAAAACGCAATCGCCACACCCGCCAGCACGTTGATCACCG
>CAZDAQ010000084.1:0-12187 GCA_964503425.1 uncultured Opitutales bacterium | reverse complement strand
CATCTACGTCGGCAACGAGCGCGACATGATGATGATCGAAGGCAGCGCCGACCAGCTCCCCGAGGCCCGCTTCATCGAAGCCCTCGACTTCGCCCACGCCGCCGTCCAGAAAATCATCGCCGCCATCAAGCAGCTCGGCACCATGGCCGGCAAGGCCAAGCGCGAGTTCAAGCTCCAGGTCCCCGACCCCAAGGCCCTCGAAATCTGCACCCGCGTCGCCGGTGCGCGCCTCAGCGCCGCCGTCTTCCAGGACAAAAAGCAGGACCGCGAGCGCGCCGTCTCCGCCCTCAAGGACGAAGCCGCCAAGGCCGTCGAGGCCGAAGTCACCGCCGCCGGCGGCAAGTATGACAAGGCCCAGGTCCGCCTCTCCTTCGAAGTCCTTCAGGAAAAGGTTTACCGCGAGAACATCCTCGCCTCCGGCAAGCGCGTGGATGGCCGTGGTCCGAACGACCTCCGCGCCATCTCCTGCGAAGTCGGCGTTCTCCCCCGCGTTCACGGCTCCGCCGTTTTCCAGCGCGGCGAAACCCAGGGCCTCGTCATCACCACCCTCGGCACCAGCAAGGACGGCCAGGAGCTCGACGGTTTGACCGGCGGCGCCCGGTCGAAATCCTTCATCCTCCACTACAACTTCCCGCCGTTCTCCGTCGGCGAGACGGGCCGCACCGGCACTCCCGGCCGCCGCGAAATCGGCCACGGCGCCCTCGCCGAGCGTTCCCTCCTCCCCATCATCCCGCCCGAAGAGGAGTTCCCCTATTCCATCCGCTTGGTCTCGGAAATCATGGAGTCCAACGGCTCCACTTCCATGGCCTCCGTCTGCGGTGGCTGCCTCGCCCTCATGGACGCCGGCGTGCCCATCCTCTCCCCCGTCGCCGGCATCTCCGTCGGCCTCGTCTCCAAGGAGACCAACGGCAAAATCACCGACTACCGCATCCTCACCGACATCATCGGCGCCGAGGACCACTTCGGTGACATGGACTTCAAAATCTGCGGCACCCGCGAAGGCATCACCGGCTTCCAGTTGGACCTCAAAATCCACGGCCTGCCCCTGAGCATCGCCCGCGAAGCCATCCTCCAGAACAAGGAAGCCCGCGACAAGATCCTCGACATCATGATCGCCACCCAGGCCGGACCGCGCTCCGAACTCCGCGAGCACGCCCCGCGCATCCACTCCATCATGATTGACCCCGAGAAAATCGGCCTCCTCATCGGCCCCGGCGGCAAAAACATCAAGCGCATCGTCGAAGTCTCCGGCGCCCAGATCGACATCGACGACGACAACTCCGGCCGCGTCAATATCTTCTCCAACAACAAAGCCGCCCTCGAGCGCGCCCGCCAGGAGATCGAACTTGTCACCGGCGACTTCGAAATCGGCAAATCCTACAAGGGCATCGTCCGCTCCATCAAGGAATTCGGCGCCTTCGTCGAATGCCTCCCCGGGCGCGACGGCCTCGTTCACATCTCCGAACTCGCCGACTTCCGCGTCGAGCGCGTGGAAGACGTCTGCAAGCTTGGCGACGAAATGCTCGTCAAAGTCATCGGCATTGACGACCGGGGCAAAGTCCGCCTCTCCCGTCGTGCCGCCCTGGCCGAACAGGCCGGCGTCCCCTACGTCCCCACCGAGAAACCCTCCGGCGGCGACCGTGGCGGCTTCCGCGGTGGCGACCGTGGCGGAGATCGCGGCGGCTTCCGCGGCGGCGACCGTGGCGGTGATCGCGGAGGACGTGGTGGCGACCGCGGTGGTGACCGTGGCGGCTTCCGTGGCGACCGTGGTGGTGATCGCGGAGGACGCGGGGGTGACCGTGGCGGCTATCGCGGCGGTGACGACCGCGGCGGACGCGGCGGCGACCGGGGTTATGACCGTGGCAACGACCGTCCCCAGGGTGACCGCCCCAGCGGCGAGCCCGATCGCGGCGGCTCCCCCGAGCCCGTGCCCGCTCAAGACGGCGGTCAGGCCTAGAGCCTGCCAACTCCCTTCCGGGCAGCTTAACCCTGCCCGTCAACAAAACGCCCGTCCCGCGCAATGCGGAACGGGCGTTTTGCTGTGCGGATATCAAGGCGTTGCCTGAACGTCCGTAACAATCCTGCGTTCGTTTGACTGCACCTTGGTCGGGCGCGCCTATTGAAACGGTAAATACACTCGTGCGTCCAGCAGGGTCGTAAACGACCTCGAACCAAACGCCCGCACCCACCTCAAGCCCCAACCCCGCTCAGCAATCAGCATTCAGCAATTCTTCTTATCCCCCCGCGTGGCCGGACGACAGCTTCTTGATGATCTCAATGATCGGCAGGAACAGCGCGATCACGATCGTCCCCACCACCAAGGCCAGGAACACAATCATCACCGGCTCAATGATCGAGGTGATGCCCGCCACCGCGTTGTCTAGGTCCTCGTCATAGTTGTCCGCGATGCGGTTCAGCATTTCCGGCAGCTCGCCGGTTTCCTCACCCACGTCAATCATCGAGGTCACCATCGTCGGAAAAATCTTCTGCTGCTCCAGCGGCGCCGCCAGCGGCTCGCCGTCGCGCACCCGGTCATGCACCTTCTCCAGCGCTTTCTGCACCACCGTGTTCGGGATCGTGTCCCGCGTAATCATCAATGCCTGCAAAATCGGCACGCCCGACGACATCAGCGTCCCGAACGTCCGCGTAAACCGCGCGATGTTCGCCTTCCGCGCAAAGTCCCCCACCTTCGGCGTCGCCAGCACCACCGTGTCCAGCACCTTCTTGCCAATCGTTGTGCTCAGCAGGAACCGGACGAGGAAAAAGCCGCCAATCAGAATGCCCAGCGTGATCACGATGTGCCCCTTCATGAAATTACTGATGTTGATCACCACCTGCGTCAGCGGCGGCAGCGGCGCGCCCTTCAACATGTCGTGGAAAATCTTCTGGAAGCTCGGCACCACGAACACCATCAGCATGGACACAATCGCAAACGCCACCGTCACCACCACCATCGGATACACCATCGCCGATTTGATCTTCTTGTTCGTCTTCACCGCCTTTTCCATGAACCGCGCCAGGCGCGACAGCACCACGTCCAGCACGCCCCCCGCCTCGCCCGCCTTCACCATGTTCACGAACAGCCGGTCAAACACCTTCGGATACCGCTGCAACCCGTCTGACAAATTATTGCCCGAGCGCACCCCGTCCGCCAGCCCCGTCACCACTTCCTTGAACCGCTGGTTCCGCTCCTGCCGGATCATCACTTCCAGGCTCCGCAGCAGCGGCAATCCCGCCTGCAGCAGCGTCGCCAGTTGCCGCGTAAACACCGCCAGGGCCTCCGTGCTCACCACCTTGCCGATGTTGATGCTGAACCCTTTGCCCCCCGCTTTGCCCTTGCCGCCGTCCATTGCGGCCAGGGCCGACACCATCAGCCCCTGCTGGGACAGCTTGGCGTTGGCTTCGTCTTCGGAGGAGGCTTCGATCCGCCCGGTCTTCTGTTTGCCGGACGAATCAATGGCGGTATAGCGATACTTGGGCATGGAACAAACAGGGGTATGAGCTTCGGCGTTATGCCAAAAGGGGTAAGGGCTCTTCTATTAACGACCAGTGCTCGGTTGGCGAGAAGTTTTTATCACTTCCCCCACCCTTTTGAACAAAGAATTTACACCCCCGTAACTTGCTCTCGATAAAACCCAACCAAAAAAACGTTAGTAACCTCGCCCATCCACCTTCTTTTTCACTTCTTTATTCTTCCATTTTCCATTCCCGCTAAGTGTATTTCAACACTTCCTCAATCGTCGTCAGGCCGTCGAATATCGCCCGCAGCCCGTCGTCCCGCAGCGTCCGCATCCCCTGCTCCACCGACTTCTGCTTCAACACCAGCGTCGGCGACCGCTTCGTGATCAAGTCCCGCAGCGCGTCCGTCAGCACCATCAATTCAAACAGGCCCTGCCGGCCCCGGTAGCCCGTCTGGCTGCACTCCGGGCACCCCTTGCCAAAGTAAAACTGCTTGTCCGCGATCTCCAACGGGTCCACCCCCAGCACTTCCACCAGCTCGTGGTCCGGTTCGTAGGCCGTCTTGCACGTCCGGCAAATCCGCCGCACCAGCCGCTGTCCCAGCACGCCTTCCAGCGACGCCGAAATCAGGAACGGCTCCAGCCCCATGTCAATCATCCGCGTGATCGCCCCCGGCGCGTCGTTCGTGTGCAGCGTCGCCAGCACCACGTGCCCCGTCAGCGACGCCTGCACCGCGATCTGCGCCGTCTCCAGGTCGCGGATCTCCCCCACCATGATCTTGTCCGGGTCCTGCCGCAAAAACGACCGCAGGCACTTCGCAAAGTCCAGCCCCACTTGGTGGTTCACCGCCACCTGCATGATCCCGTCAATCTCGTATTCCACCGGGTCTTCCGCCGTCAAAATCTTGATGTCCACCGTGTTCACCTCCCGCAGCGCGCTATACAGCGTCGTCGTCTTCCCCGACCCCGTCGGCCCCGTCACCACGAAAATCCCGTTCGGCCGGTTCACCATGTCCCGGATGCTCGCCATGATGTCGTCCGGCATGGACAGGTTCGCCAGGTCCAGGTTCACCACCGACTTGTCCAGCACGCGCAACACCACGCTCTCGCCAAACTGCGTCGGCAGCGTGGATACCCGCAAGTCCACCGGCCGCCCCGCGATCGTCATCTTGATGCGCCCGTCCTGCGGCACCCGCCGCTCCGCAATGTTCAGGTTCGACAGCACCTTGATGCGCGAAATCACCGGGATGGACAGGCTCTTCGGCGGCGGTGCCATCTCATACAATGCCCCGTCAATGCGGTAGCGGATGCGGAACTGGTCCTCAAACGGCTCAAAATGCACGTCCGACGCCTTGTCCCGGATCGCCTGCTGCATCACCAGGTTCACAAACCGGATGATCGGCGTCTCATTCGCCATGCTCTCCAAATCCGACGCCTTCAAGTCCGCCTCCGCCGTCCCTTCCGCCAGGTGTGACCCCTTGATCTCCGCCAGCAAATCGTCAATCGAGGCGTCCTCCTCCCCATAGGTCGAGGTCAGCAGCCCGTCAATGTAGTCCGGATCCGTCACCACCACCTTGATGTCCTTGTTCAGCGAAAACGTCAGGTCGTCCACAATGCTGTGGTTGAACGGGTCCCGCACCATCACATGCAGCTCGTTCCCCACCACCCGGAACGGCACCACCCCGTACATCCGCGCCACCGCCGATTTCACCAGCTTCGTCGCCGCCTCCTCCAGCGAGTTCGGTGGCACCGGCAGGAACTCAAACTGCAAATACTCCGCCACCATCTGCAGGAAAATGGAGCGCTCAATCAGCCCCGAGTCCACCACGCAGTCCGCCAGGCTCTTGCCCGTGTGCAGGTGCGTCTCGTTCAGCTCGTCAATCTGGGCCGTCGTCAGTTGCCCGCTCTTCTCCAGAATCTCCTGCACCGTGTTGTTGTGGTCTTCAAACATGTTTTCGGGGTAAGTTGAAAAAGGGTAAAAACTATGGGCTTTACGTCATCACGCGTCGCAACGCAAGCCTAGGAAGCCTTCGGTGCCGCCGTCGCCGGCGCCATCTCCCGCACCTTCTTGCGCATATCCTCCACATTTTGCGACTTTTCGATCGCCGAATCCGCCGTGATCAGCCCGCGCGCATACAGGCTCATCAGGTGCATGTCCAAAGTGATCATCCCCAAATGCGCCCCCGTCTGGATGTCCGACGTCACCCGGTAGGTCTTGTTCTCGCGGATTAGCGACGATATCGAGTCCGTCATGATCATGATCTCGTAGCCCGCGATCCGCCCCCCGCCGATTTTCTTGCACAACACCTGCGAGATTACCGCCACGATGGACGACGCCAGTTGCATCCGGATCTGGTCCTTCGTGGTGGAAGGGAACGCGTCCACGATCCGGTCCACCGTCCGCGCCGCCCCCGTCGTGTGCAGCGTCCCGAACACCAGGTGCCCCGTCTCCGCCGCGCTCACCGCCGCCTCGATCGTCTCCAGGTCCCGCATTTCCCCCACCAGGATGATGTCCGGGTCCTGCCGCAGCGCCCCGCGGATCGCCTCCGCAAAACTCGGCACGTCTATCCCCACCTCCCGCTGCGTCACCAGGCACTTCTTGTGCTCGTGGTAATACTCGATCGGGTCCTCGATCGTGATGATGTGCCCCTCCGTGTTCTCGTTGATCCAGTTGATCATCGAGGCCAGCGTCGTGGACTTCCCCGACCCCGTCGGCCCCGTCACCAAAATCAGTCCCCGCGGCCGCGTCAGCAAATCCTTGATCTTGTCCGGCAGCCCGATCTCCCGCATCCCGAACATCTTGTTCGGAATCATCCGCAAAACCATCCCGTAGTTCCCCTTCGCCTTCATCACCGACACCCGGAACCGCGCCTTCTCCATGAACGCAAACGCAAAGTCCGCCCCCCCCGAGGTCTTCGCCTTCTGCTGGTAGTGGTCCGACGTGATGGACTTCATCAGCGCCTCCGTGTCCGGCGGCTGCAGCTTCGGCCCGTCCACCGGCACCATTCCCCCGCCCACCCGCAAAGTCGGCGCCTGTCCCACCTGCAGGTGGAGGTCCGAGGCGCCCTCGTCCACCATCAGGTTCAGCAAATCGTTCATTTCGTAGCTCATGGCGGGGGGCAGTTGGTAACGCGCTGGTTTTCAGTCCGTCGTGCCGTGCGCTCCGTGCGCCTTAGGCGATCGTCGCGAACACGACTTCTTCAATCGTCGTCAGCCCGCTGGTCACTTTGCGCACTCCGTCCTCCCGCATTGTGCGCATCCCCAGCTCGCGCGACTTCTGCCGCAACTCGACGAGGTTGCGGGCCTCGTAAATCATCTGCTGGATCTCCTCATTCACCATGAATATCTCCACCAAAATCATCCGCCCGCGGTAGCCCACTCCCAGGCACCGCTGGCAGCCTTCGCCCTTCATGAAGGTCGCCGAGGTCGCCTGCACTTCGTTCAGCCCGATGCTCATCAGCTCCTTCGGCTCCGGCAGGTAGGGCTTCTTGCACCCGATGCACACCCGCCGCACCAGCCGTTGCGCCATTGCCGCCCGCAAGGACGCCGACACCAGGAACGGCTTCACCCCGATGTCCACCAGCCGCGTCACCGCGCTCGGCGAGTCATTCGTATGCAAAGTCGAAAACACCATGTGCCCCGTCAGCGACGCGTTGATCGCGATCTCCGCCGTCTCCAGGTCGCGGATCTCCCCGATCATGATGATGTTCGGCGCCTGCCGCAGCATCGCCCGCAACGCCCGCGCAAAGGTCATGTCCACCTCGCGCCGCACCTGCACCTGGTTGATCCCCGTCATCTGGTATTCCACCGGGTCCTCCACCGTGATGATCTTCCGGTCCGGGTGGTTGATGAAATTCAGCGCCGAATACAGCGTCGTGGACTTCCCCGACCCGGTCGGCCCCGTCACCAGGAAAATCCCGTCCGCCATCGCGATGATCCGCTCGAATACCGCCTGGTCGTCCGACAAAAACCCCAACTCCGGCAGCCCCAGCCGCAGGCCTTCCTTGTCCAAAATTCGCATCACGATGCTCTCCCCGTAAACCGTCGGCAGCACTGACACCCGCAAGTCAATCTCCTTCGCCCCGACCTTCGATTGAATGCGCCCGTCCTGCGGAATGCGCTTCTCCGCCAAACTCACGTTCGCCATCAGCTTCAACCGCGAGATAATCGGCGGCTGCAACCGCTTCGGCGGGTTCTCGACCTCCAGCAGCACCCCGTCTATCCGGTAGCGGATGCGGAACCGCTTCTCCAGCGGCTCCAGGTGGATGTCCGAAGCCCGCCGCTTTACCGCTTCCGAAATTAACATGTGCACATACCGGATGATCGGCGCGTCACTCTCCTTCACGCCTGCCTCTTCCCCGGTTGCCAGCGCCGCCTTCTCCTGCGCCACCTGGTCCCCGAAAATCCCCTCGTATTCCGGCGCCACCCCGGCCGACTCATAGTATTGCGTAATCGCGTCCTCAATCGCCTTCGGCGTCGCCAGCATCGTCGTGATCGTCAACCCCAGCATCTTGCTCAGGCTGTCCACCGCGTCCACGTCCAGCGGGTCGCTGATCACCAGGCTCATCGTCTTCCCCTTCGGGTCCACTTCCAGCGGAAACACCTTGTAGCGCTTCGCCATCTCCTTGTTCACCAGCTTTAACGCCTCGTGCGACGCCCGCACGTCGTGCAGGTCCGCCACCTCCATGTGGAACTCCGCCGCCAGCGTCGCCATCACCAGCTCCGGCGTCACCACATGGTTCGCGAACAGCACCTCCAGCGTCGCCGCGTCCATCGCGTCCGCCGGCGTCTCCGGCTTCACCTGGCCGCGGGCCGACGCCAGCGCGTCTGCCGGCACCACGCCTTTGTCTTGCAGCAATTGGATTACGAAATCGTCGGCTGAGGTCACGCCTGATGCTCCGGGGTTGGGGGCTGTTGGTAAAAAATCAGCGATTCAAGCTCACTAAAAATTCCGCGTTGGATTTGGTTTTCTTCACGCGCTGGATGAGCATTTCCATCGCCTCGGTGGACGGTATACCTTTCATCGCCCGACGCAATGAATAAATTTTTTGCAGCTCATCCTTGTGGTAGAGCAGCTCCTCCTTGCGCGTCCCGCTCTTCTCGAAGCTCAGCGCCGGGAAAATCCGCTTTTCCGACAGCGCCCGGTCCAGGTCCAGCTCCATGTTCCCCGTACCCTTGAATTCCTCGAAGATCACCTCGTCCATCTTGCTCCCCGTCTCCACCAGCGCCGTCCCCAGGATCGTCAGGCTCCCCCCGCCCTCAATATTCCGCGCCGACCCGAAAAACCGCTTCGGCTTCTGCAACGCGCTCGCCTCCACGCCGCCGGACAATATCTTCCCGCTGCTCGGCATCAGCGAGTTGTAGGCCCGCGCCAACCGCGTGATCGAGTCCAGCAAAATCACCACGTGCTGCCCGTATTCCACCATCCGCCGCGCCCGCTCAATCACCATCTCCGCCGCATGCACGTGACTCTCCGCCGGCTCGTCAAACGTGGACGAAATCACTTCCGCTCCCTGCACCGTTCGCCGGAAATCCGTCACTTCTTCCGGCCGCTCGTCCACCAGCAGGATGATCATGTGCACGTCCGGCCGGTTCGCCCGGATCGAATTCGCGATCCCCTGCATCAAAATCGTTTTCCCTGTCCGCGGCGGCGCCACAATCAGCCCGCGCTGCCCCAGCCCCACCGGCGTCAGCAGGTCCACCACCCGCATGGACTGGTTGTCCCATTTCGCGTCCGGTCCCGTCTCCAGTAAAAACCGCTCCGTCGGGTAATACGGCGTCAGCTCCGTGAACGGAATGATCTCCGCCACTTTCTCCGGCTTCTCGCCATTCACCGTCAGCACCTTCACCGACAGCGGGCAGGTCTCCCCCTCGCGCGGCGGCAACGCATGGACCACCACGTCGTGCCCGCGCTGCAAGCCCCACCGCTCAATCAGCCGCTTCGGCGTGAAGCAGCTCAATGACCGCAGCCGGTAGTTTTCCAGCGCATACACCAAAAACCCGTGCCCGTCCTCCATGATCTCCAAAACCCCCTGAATCTTTATTGGACGCTCATTCGTCCGGGCGTCCTTCATCAAGTCCCGCAGCAAATGCCGCCGCAGCGGCACCACCGGCACCGTCAGGCCCGCTTCCCGCGCCGCCTCTTCCAATTCCTTCAATCCCAGCGCCTGCATCGCGTTGAAATCCAGCGGCGTCGCCCGCGCCTTCACGCCTTCCTCCGCCATCCGGTCAATCTCCTCAATCCGCGTCAAAGCCTCCCACGTCGGCAGGTCGCCCACGAGCAATTCTCCCGTGTCCGCATCTCCCCGGCCCATCGCCGGCCCCTGCCAGCGCGGCGGCCTCGCCGCCGGTGGCGGCCTTGGACCCTGCGGCGGTGGCCGTCCAAACGCCGGCGGCTTCCCGCCCTGCGGAAATCCTCCGCCTCGCGGCGGATACGGCCCTTTGTCAAAACGCCCTTTCCTGCTGTCAAAGCGATCGTTCTTCCACGGCGGCCTTTCAAACTGGCGCGGTGGCGGACGATGCCCGCCATCCCGATATCCGCGGTCGCCTCCGCGATCCCCGCCCCGGTCTCCACCACGATCCATTCCGCGGTCTCCCGCATACCCGCCGCGTCCGCCTTGATACGGCCTGTCTCCTTCGCGCGGCGGCGGTCCGTCGTTCTCCCGCAACGGCGGCCCATCGCTCGCCCGCTGCTGTCCGGTGTCTTGCCCTTCACCAGTCGGCCCGCGCTCCACCCGCTCCGTATTCTCCATCGGCGGTTCCTCCCGAGGCGGTGGCGGCGGCGCTTCCCGCAAATCCTCATCCGACGTGCTGAAACTCTCCGGCAAAGGCTCCGCGCGTTCCTCGCGCTCCGGTGCCCGCTCCACGGGCGCTTCCCGCGCCTCCGGCGTCTCCCGCCGAATCCGTGCAATTCCCCGTCCGCGCGCGCTCCGCCCGGTGTCCACGGTCTCCATGGCCTCGACCGGCAATGGCGTTGTCTGGCTCATCGTCGCCGGCTTCGGACGTCGTCCGCGGCGTTTCGGTGCCTCGGCGGCGGTTTTTTCTTTGTCACTCATGCAATATAATAGGAAAGGGTAATCGGTTGGCTGCGCGAATTTCTCGAGGTGCGCCGGTTGCTCTCCAGCGCAGTATTCGGGCTGCTGTCGGGGTCGGGCCGCCTCGCAAGGCGCCCGCTCCTCAGCGGGGCGGTGTCGTCAAATCATGAAGGAATTCTCAAAGGGGAGCGGGGTATCCGGCCGGCCATCCAGGCCACCTGTCGGCGCAGAAAGTCGCGGCTGCCATCGTTGCTCACCACTAAATCGGCGCGCTCGGCCTTCGCTTTAACCGGCCATTGCCGGGCCTGCCGGGCCGCCATTTCAGTCGGAGTCAACCCCCGCGCCGCCAGCCTTTGTGCCTGCGTTGCGGGGCTTGCCCACACACAAAGCGTGAAATCGAAGTGCGACGCAAGGCTTTTTTCATACAACAGCGGAATCTCCACCACCCAGTCCCGCTCCGGCTCCGCCCGCACCGCCCCCTCCCATACCGCCCGCACCCGCGGATGCAACAACCCCTCCACCCACTCCAGCTCCCCCGCATCCCCAAACACAATCTCCCCCACCACCCGTCGGTCCACTGCCCCATCCGCTTTCAAAATCCTCTGGCCCCATCTCTGCACCGCCGCCCGCTTCACCTCCGCATCCTGCTCCCACAACTCCCGCACCAGCGCGTCCGACTCCACCACCCCAAAACCCAGTTCCCGGAAAATCCCCGCCACCGTGCTCTTCCCGCAACCCATTCCCCCCGTCAGCCCCAGCCGCCGGCCCCGCTTGGCGGGCGATGAATCTTCTCCGGGCCTCATGATTCAATGTGCCCCTATCGCCCAAACTGCGCCACCCGCTGCGGCTTCCGCACAATAAAATACAGCAGCGCCCCGATCCAGTGCGTGAACACAATCACCAGCGCCCAAATCAACTTGTCGTTCCCCGCGCTCGGCTCGTTCGTCAGGCAGTCCACCAGCGCGATGATCCACAAGACCATCGCGGCTATCCCCAATGAGATAAACATCATCATCAACGGCAACATCAACATAAGCGCCTCCTTCCCCCCAATCATGACCCACCCCCCGCCCTTTCCAAGCCCAAAACCACCCCCTTCCCGCAACCCGCTTCTTGCCCGGGCGTCCCCCTCTTCCCCTATCCTGTTCATCCTGCCTTAAAACTCTTCTTTGTTCCCTTCTGTTCAAACTCTTTTCTTCCTCCGCGTCTCTGCGCCTCTGCGCGAGTAATTCTTTTCTTATCCCCTTTTGCGCCTTTTGCGTTTTTTGTGGTTAAACTCTTCCTCCCTTCTTTTACCTCCTCACACTTCCAACTCCACCGCCATCTGGCAAAACCGGTGCCGCCGCTCCTCCGGCCCCATCCCGTTGTTCCGCCGGTGCCGCGCCATCGTCTCTGTCACAAATTCCGCCACCTCCGCCTCCGCCAGCCGCTGCGTCCACGCCACCGCCCCCGCTGTGAAAAACCCCCGGTAGTCCTCCTCCGTCGCAAACTCCCACACCTTCTCCCGCACCTCGATCCGCCGCACTTTCAGCCCCGCCGCCTCCGCCAGCGCCCGGTATTCCTCCGGCGTGAATTTCGCAAACGGACTCGGGTGCCCGGCAAACGCCGCCGCCCACCGCCACTGCTGCGAGGTCTCGTCGTTCGCAAACATCGTGGACTTCGGCGGGTTGTTCGGCACGAACCGCAAATACGCCC
>CAZDAQ010000083.1:8297-12273 GCA_964503425.1 uncultured Opitutales bacterium | reverse complement strand
AGTCGGGGCGGAAGGGGACGAGGGCGGCGGCGGTGTCGAGGATTTGGCGCGCGCCTTCGGGGGTCTTGGGCGGGAAGAATTCGACCGAGATCAGGGGGCGGCCGGTTTGGAAGAGGGCCGTGATGGGCTGGCCGGGGTTAGGCATCGCATCAAAATATACGGATACGTTGATATGTGTAAAGGGAATTCAATCGAGGCAACTACAGGCAATGCGCAGGAGGTAAAGGTGTTGACATGGTGGATACGGCGGTGCATCCAACCTTTTTCTATGAAACCCAATTATTTTTCCGCGTGCAAATCATTTGGCGCAGTTGGAGTTTTAATGTTTGGAGTGGGGGTGGCTTCGGGTGCAGATGAAAAGACCGTCCCCGATTTGGGGTTGGTTCTGGAGCACATTCCGGCGGGTAATTTTACGATGGGTAATCCTGAGCATAGGCCAGACTACAAGGTGGACGAAACGCCTCATCCCGTAACGATTTCGCAGGAATTCTGGTTGGGCAAGACGGAGGTAACGCAAGGTCAATGGAAAGCCCTGATGAATACCACGGTGAAAGACCAGGCGAGGATCGCACTAGCGGACGACTCGGACTACCCCCTTCAAGGCACGGTCGAGAAATTGCGGGAATATTTTCGATTACGCAAGGACAGTGAGCCGAACAGCGGCGAGGTTCCGATGGTTTGCAATGAGGGGGATGACTATCCGATGTACTGGGTCAACCTGCGTGACGCGCAAACTTTTTGCTATAAATTGACGTTGCGGGAGCGGAAGGCGGGAAGGTTGAGCGATGATTATGAGTACACACTGCCCACCGAAGCACAGTGGGAGTATGCCTGCCGCGCCGGGACGACGACGGCCACTTACGCAGGGGCGATGGTAATTAAAGGGAAAGGCGATGCGCCGATCCTGCAGGATATCGCCTGGTATGGCGGTAACAGCGCAGAAGGGTATGAGGGCAAGGGCTGGAATACCCATGGATGGTATCAAATAGCCGACTTCGGCGGGATTGCCGGACCGCGCACTGTGGCGACGAAAAAGCCGAATGCCTGGGGGCTGTATGACATGCTGGGCAATTTGGATGAATGGACAAAGGACTGGTATCAACCCTATCCAAAGACTGCAGTAACTGATCCCTGGGTGGCGGGGGGCAGCGTCGAGATCAATGTGCCCATAGTACGAGGTGGCGGATGGCGAAGCGCCGCTTTTAGATGCCAGGCGGGCTATCGATATGCCGCTATACCGAATTACCGCTTTTTAGACCTGGGCTTTCGGGTGGCCTTAACACATGTGCCACCGCTGGGAAAATACTTGTAGTGACTGGCGGGAAAAGTGGTCGGGGTGGTCGGATTCGAACCGACGACCTCTACGTCCCGAACGTAGCGCTCTACCAGGCTAAGCTACACCCCGAAGGCGACACGCAACGCGGGCGGAGCCCGAGACAGCGGCGCAAAGGTGGAGTGAACGCGATGGGGGTGGATGGGGCAAGCGTAAAAGCGGGGGTGGGTGGGGTGGTGGGAAATGGAAGACGGAAGACGAAGCGGGGAAAGGGGGTGAAAAGTGAAAGGTGAAAGGGGGAAAAATGAAAAGCGAGGGGCTGGAGGGTTGCCGCGCAGATTGAGAGGAGGGTGCAAACGGGATTGCAAAACGGGGGGATTTCCTATTAGGTAAAGGCCCAGATGAACGACGTGCGCGGCAGAGGCAATCGGCGGGCGGCGCGACCGGGGTTGACGCGGCGGGAGTTTTTGGGAATGGCCGCTGTGACGACGGGAGCGACGCTGGCCGGAGGCTTGACGGCGTGGGGGGCCGAGACGGATGCCGCGACCAAGGCCGCGACTCCGGCGGGGAGCTTCGCGCCGCCGCATAGCGTGAGTGCCGGGCGGTTTGCGCCGGCGCCGAAGCCGGAGACACTGCCGATGATGGCGAACGGGGTAATACCGCGATCGGCCTGGACGAGCGCGGGGGCGGCGAAGGCGTGCGTGCCGATGAACGGGGTGAGCCTGCTGACGTTCCACCATGACGGGGACCCGGGCGGTTTTTACCAGGACCAGATTTGGGAGACGGCGCGATACCTGGAGCGGATTCGGGAGTATCATGTGCAGAACAAGTTTGAGGATATCGGTTATCACTATGCGATAGACCGGGCGGGGCAGGTGTGGCAGTTGCGTTCGGTGGCGTTCCGGGGGGAGCATGTGCGCAACGGGGTGGACGAGAACCATGTGGTGCACAAGTGGAACGACCACAACGTGGGGGTGGTGGTGCTGGGGAATTTCATGATCCAGGAGCCGACGGCGGCGCAGAAGGCGCGGATATGCGTGTTTGGCGCGCAACTGCGGAAGCAGTATAACCTTTCCATCGCGCAGGTGAAGGTGCACCAGGAGCTGGTGACAACGGAGTGCCCGGGGATGAAGTTGCGGCCGTATATGGATCATGTGCGGAAGATGCAGTTGGTGTGAAGAGGCAGGGAGAAATGGAGGAGGGAAAATCGGAGAGGACTTCGGGAGTGAAAGCGGGGGCGGCGGGCTTGACACGGGCGGGGAAGGAAGATGTTTTTGGCGTATGCACGGACGGTGGCGAAAGCGGTTGGCGTGGCTGGGGCTGGCGGCGATGCTGCTGGCGAGCAATTTGCATTTGCCGCTGATCCAACTGGTGGCGTGGGCGCGGATGTATCAGCATTACCGCGTGGGGTATTCGCCGATGGTGGCCCTGGAGGTCACGCTGAGCGGGCAGGCGCCGTGCAATTTATGCAAGTTTGTGCAGGCGGCGCAGAAGGAGCAGCAAAGTTTCAATGGTTTGCTGACGTGGACGGCGAAGGTGTTGCTGCCGCTGGTGGCGGCGGGATTGTGCGTGCGGGCGCCGGGGCGCAGTGAGCGGCAGGAGGCGGGGCTGGTGCGGCAGCTGGTGAGCTGGCGCGCGCCGCCGGAGTTTCCGCCGCCGCGATGGGCGTGAGGCCGTCCCGCGTTTTTCAGGGACGATGAAGGGATTAAGCCGGGAGGCACGGCAGAAGCCGTGCGGGCCGGGGGCAATCCACATTCCGGGCGCGACGGCCATGACATTGGCCGAGGGGCGCCTGTGCCCGCGCGGATGTCCGCGCGGAAGTTTAAGGATAATAACCGGGCGCAAGCCCTGAAGGAAAATCGAAGTCCGTAATTTTGCGGGACTGCACAATTTTGGAGATTACAATGAAAGCAGGAAAGAATGGGGGTTGGATGGATGAGGGCATGAATCGCGGCCGGCTGGCCGCTGTCGTCACTTTGGTGACGGCCATGAGTTGGGGGACGGCGCGGGTGGAGGCGCACGGGTTTGAGGCGGGAAGGTTTTTCCCGCCGACGATCCAGACGGACGATCCGTTCGCGACGGATGAGCTGGCATTTCCGACGATCACGTATTTTCAGAATCCCGGCACGCCGGCGACGAAGGAAACGGACGCGAGCTTCGAGTTCGACAAGGAGATTTTCCCAAAGTTTGCCCTGGGGATTGAAGAAACAATGATCCATCAGGCACCGGAGGGCGCGCCGGCGGTGACGGGATTTGACAACCTGTCGCTGAGCGCGAAATACCAACTCTGGGAAGTGCCGGAGCATGAGTGGATTTTCTCCGTGGGCGCGGAGTGGGACGTGGGTGGGACGGGCAGCAAGAAGACCGGGGCGGACTCGGCGAACACGTTCACGCCGACGGTTTATTTTGGGAAGGGGATGGGGGATATACCGGACGCGCTGGACGCGCTAAAACCGTTCGCGGTGACGGGGACGTTTGGCGTGGATGTGCCGACGGAGGGCGAGCAGAACGCGCTGGAGTGGGGCCTGGCGGTGGAATACAGCCTGCCGTATTTGCAAACGCAGGTGAAGGACATCGGGCTGCCGGAGCCGTTGAAGAACATGATTCCGTTGGTGGAGTTTGCATTGACGACGCCCATCAACCGGGGGAACGGGCCGACGACGGGGACAATCAACCCGGGGGTGTTGTATGAGGCCCGTTATT
>CAZDAQ010000083.1:0-8197 GCA_964503425.1 uncultured Opitutales bacterium | reverse complement strand
AACGGGCCGACGACGGGGACAATCAACCCGGGGGTGTTGTATGAGGCCCGTTATTTTCAAGTGGGCGCGGAGGCGGTCATCCCGGCGAACAGCGCGACGGGCAGCAAGGTGGGGGTCGTGTTCCAGATACAAGTTTTTCTGGATGACATTTTCCCCAAGACCTTCGGGCATCCGCTGTTTGGCGGTAAGGACGAATAAAAAACCGACGGAAAAACTTTCAAAAAATTGAGCATGAAAACTATAGCGAAAATATTTCCAAAATGGCGCAGGGTATTGACGGGCTTGCTGCTGTGGGCGGCGGCGGCCAGCGCGCAGGCCCATGCGTTGCTGGATCATGCGGATCCGAAGGTGGGCAGCACGGTGGCGGAATCGCCAGCGGTGGTGAAGCTGTGGTTCACGCAGGAGTTGGAGCCGGCGTTCAGCACGCTGGAGGTGGATGATGCCCACGGCAAGCAGGTGGACAAGAAGGACGCGCACCTCGACGACAAGGACAAGACGCTGTTCATCGTGTCGCTGCCAACGCTGCCGGCGGGCGATTACACGGTGAACTGGCACGCGGTGTCGGCGGACACGCACAAGACGCAGGGGAGCTTCAAGTTCACGATCAAACCGAAAAGCTGAAATGAAAGACGGGGAGCGCGCATGACGACGGAGCTGTTCATTGTGACACGGGCCACGCACTTTGGAGCATGCCTGGCGCTGTTTGGCGTGTTTGCCTACGACCGGCTGGTGGCGGCGGCGGAGCCGCGGGGTTCCGCCGCCGTCGAGGCCGGGGAGGTGCGGCTGCGGTGGTTTAGTTTGGTGACACTGCCGGTGATTTTGGTTTCGGGCATCGCGTGGTTTATGCTGGTGGCGATGACGATAAGCGGAGAAGCGCCACAGTGGACGCTTTTGCAGGTGGTGTGGCAGGAAACGTTTTTTGGAACAGTGTGCCACTGGCGGCTGCTGTTTTGGGGTGTGACGGCGGCGGGGGCGGTGGGGCTATTTGTTTTCGGGGGGGAGTCCGCGTGGCGGGGAAGACTGAAGGGGTGGGTTTTGGCGGGCAGCGGATTTTTGCTGGGCAGCCTGGCATGGGCCGGGCACGGGTTGGAAGGGCCGCCGGCGCAGTGGCATTTGCTGGCGGACGTGCTGCATTTGCTGGCGGCGGGGGTTTGGCCGGCGGGGTTGCTGCCGCTGGCGCTGCGTTTGCGCGAATTGTGCCGGAGCACGGAGCCGGAGCGCATGGCGGCGCTGGTACGGCGGTTTTCGGCGGTAAGCCTGGGCGCGGTGACAGTGCTGGGGGCGAGCGGGTTGGTGAACAGCTGGTTTCTGGTGGGCTCGTGGGCGAATTTGGTGGAGCGGCCTTATGGACAGTGGCTGCTCGTAAAAATTATTTTGTTTGGCGTGGCGGTGGGGATGGGGGCGGTGAATTTTTTGCTGTGGAAATCGAAGTTGTGCGCGGCGGATGCGCCCGAGGCTGAGAAGAAGCGCGCGGCAGCGAGGTTGCGGGGGAACGTATGGATGGAGCTGGGGTTGGGGATGGCGGTGGTGGTGGTGGTGGCGGTGCTGGGGTTGCTGCCGCCGGCAGTGGGGTAAGGCGCAGGAATGTAACATGGGGGCGGTTGACGAATAGGCGGGAGAAGGGTATGGTTTGTGCTTATAATGACAAATATTATGAAGGTTATGCGCGCGAAATTGCAGGGTTGGCGGGGTGGATGGGCGGGTTTGGCATTGCTGGGCGGGATGATGACGGCGCAGGGGCAGGAGAACCTTTACATTGCGGATCAGAACCAGGTGGATCTTTACAATGGGAGCACGGGGGCGGTGATCCAATCGAATTTTGTTTCGGTGACGGGGGCGACGTCGGTGGCGGTGGGGCCGGGGAATGTGCTGTATGTGGGGACTTCCGACGATTTTACCTACGGGGCGGCGGTGTTTGAGTACAACGCGACAACGGGGGCGATGATCGGGAGCGGGCCGCTGGTGAGCCACGAGAGCGATCCGTTGCTGGACAGCGTGCAGGGGCTGGCGATTACGGGCGGAAATTTGTATGTGGCGGACACCGGGAGCAACAAGGTTTGGACTTACGATAGCAGCGGGAACCCGCTGGGGGCGATCAGCGATCCCGAGGCGATGCTGACAGGTCCGTATGGAATGAATTTCGATTCCCTGTCGGGCAATTTGTATATCGCGAATCTGGGCGGGGGCAACATTCTGGGTTACAATGTGGGCGGGGCGAGCATGTCGCTGGTGTTTCCGCTGCCGCCCTACGCGAGCGCGCCAATCAACGGGCCGAGCGACGTGGCGGTGGGGCCGGATGGATTTCTGTATGTGGTGGACATCTCGGGATCAACCGAGGGCCTGTATAAAGTGAATCCGACGGACGGGACTTATGTGGAGATGGCGAATTACGCAACGGATCCGAATTTCGAAGTGGCGTTTGCCGGGGTGGCCCTCGGGCCGGATGGGCGGGTGTATGTGACGGGCTCGAATTCGACCACCGGGATGGGGCAAGTGAACAGTTACAGCACGGATGCGCTGCATCCGGATCCGCAAATATTTATTGACGGGTCGTTGTCGGGACTGTCCGACAATGCGGGTTTTATGGCATTCGCGACGGTGCCGGAGCCGGGGGTGTGGGGGCTGGCGGCCGGGGCACTGGGAGCGGGGGCGGTGGTTTGGCGGCGCGGGCGGCGGGCGGGGGTTTAAGTGGTGGATTGCACTTGTAAAGGCGGGCGTGGCCGGGTGTAATAACACTCTTGGTTGGCAAGCGGTGCGGTAGCCAAGTGGTAAGGCCGGAGTCTGCAAAACTCCCATACGTCGGTTCGATTCCGACCCGCACCTCCATTTGTTAATAGCTGAATAGCAATGGTTTAGCGCGAGACGGAAGGGCCGCTGTCAGTGGAATTGCCAGTAAACTTGGGCGGGAATAACTACCCGCCCGGGATTCCGGCGAACTCCGCTGAAAGCCGCACACTACGCACTAACCGATCCCGAGATTGGCAAACGCACCAGGCAGATCGCCGAGGACTCGTTCAGCGTGAGGCAATGTCACCCGTGTCCTACCATTCGATTTAAATGATGACCCCGGTGGTTTTTTACGTAATGTTGGAATAACAATCAACCTGTTAGGTTAAACCCCCATGAAATCA
This sequence comes from uncultured Opitutales bacterium, assembly GCA_964503425.1. Lineage (GTDB taxonomy): Bacteria > Verrucomicrobiota > Verrucomicrobiia > Opitutales > JABDGR01 > CAZDAQ01. The sequence continues at coordinate 5,066 of CAZDAQ010000083.1, read as the reverse complement.
CCCCATCGTATCTTGTTCGCTGTTATTTGCAGCGTGTTGTCGGCCACCGGTTTTGCCCAAACCGCTTCCACGTCCGCCCCCGCCGCCAACCCTTACAAAATCCTCGCGACCACGCAAATTCCCGCCGCCGGTGGAATTGACTATGTCACTGCGGACAGCGTCAACCGCCGGGTCTATGTCGCTTGCGGCAGCGTGCTCAGCGTGTTCGACCTGGACACCTACAAACTCGTCGGCAACATGACCAATGCGGCCGGCCATGGCGCGGCGATTGACCCGGAAAATCACACCGGCCTTGTTTCCGGAAATCCCGCCGTCTTTTTTAATACCCAGACGCTCACGCAGAATACCACGATCCCGGCGCCGGGTGCCGACGGCTATCTTTTTGACGCCCCGACCCACCACTTCTTTATTCTTAGCCACCGCGCGCCCAATCTGCGCGTGATCGACTCCAAGGATGGCTCCGTGGTCGGCACGGTTGACGCCATTGGAATGAATGGCACCAACGCCGCCGTCGAGCAAGGCGCCACCGATGGCCAGGGCAATCTCTATTTCGACTGCTCCGATCAACACTGCATCGCCGTGGTGGACGCCAAAACCCTCAAGGTCACCGCGCATTATGACTTGGGTGACAAGGGCAACGGGCCGGCGGGTTTGGCCATTGACGCCAAAAACCACATTCTCTTTGCAATGTGCCGCGGCGCGGGTGGCAGTGGGCCGACTTGTGTCATCCTCAGCGCCGCCGATGGCAAAATCATTACCACCCTGCCACTCGCAGGCGGCAGTGACGGGGGTGGTTTCAATCCCAACACCATGGAAGCATTTAGTTCCACCGGTAATAACGGTAAAGGCTCCGGCGCGCTTTCCATCATCAAGGAAAATAGCCCCACGGATTTCGTTTTGGAAGATACGGTGGCGACCAAATCGGGCGCGAAGACCTGCACCCTGGACGCCAAGCTTGACCATATCATCGTGATTACCCGGGAAGCCGTCCCGGCTGCGGCGGCCACCGCTTCCGTGGCCTCGGCCTCGGCGGCTCCGGCGGCATCGTCAGCACCGGCCTCGGCGGTTCCAGCAACAAGTTCGCCAGCACCGGCTTCGACACCGGCGGGTAACGCGACGTCGGCCCCGGCTCCGGCAGTTGCGGCGGCCACACCCGCGGCGGGCAGTGCGCCTGGCGGCGGTGGCCGTCGTGGCGGTAGAGGCGGCCCCCAGTTGCTGGACGTGATTTTTGTGGGCCGCTAAAGCGAAAAGGTGGCCGCGCGAATTGGGAGGGAAATGATTTGCGCCGGAATGCCGGCGAAGGTAGGGCTGCTCCATCTTGGAGAAACGAAAACCTTCACCGGTAAACGAGGCAACGGCACCCGAGCATGCGCTGGTGCAGGGATTGGACGAGTTTGTGGAGGAATTGCGGGGGGAGCGGCGGTTGTCGGAATACACAGCGCGGAATTACGGGCAGGCGATTCGGGGGTTTTTCAATTGGTTGCGCGGGAGCGAGGGGCGGGCGGTGGGGCCGGAGGCGGTGACGCGGGCGCAGGCGCGGGCGTTTGTGATCGAGAGCCAGCGGCGGGTGGAGCGGAGGACGGTGCACTTGCAGGTGTCGGCGCTGCGGGCGTTTTATAAATTTCTGCTGCGGCGGGGCGTGGTGTCCGCGAGCCCGTGGGCGGGGCTGGCGCTGCCGAAGCTGGCGAAGACGCTGCCGCATTTTTTGACGGAGGCGCAGATGGGAGAGTTGCTGGCGGTGCCCGAGCGGATAACCGAGGCGGGTGTAGTGGAAAGCGCGGAGGACGGCAAAGCGCGGGAGTTTGCGCGCAGCGGGGACCGGGTGATGCTGGAGGTCTTGTATGGGGCGGGGTTGCGCGTGAGCGAGTTGGTGGGGCTGACGTATGGGCAACTGGATTTGGAGGGGGGCGTGGCGCGGGTGCGGGGCAAGGGCGACAAGGAGCGGCTGTGTCCATTGGGCGAGGCGGCGACGGCGGCTTTACGGGCGCACCGGACGGCGGCGCGGGACACGGGGTTTGCGGCGCGGGTGCTGACGCACGCCAACGGCAAGCCGGTGACGCCGCGGTGGGTGCAGTTGCGCTTGAAGACGATGTTGAAGCTGGCGGGGCTGCCGCTGGATTTGTCGCCGCACAAGTTGCGGCATTCGTTTGCGACGCATTTGCTGGACCACGGGGCGGATTTGCGGGCGGTGCAGGAGATGCTGGGGCATGCGCGGCTGGCGACGACGCAGGTTTACACGCATGTGAGCGTGGCGCGGTTGCAGGAGGCGCACCGGAAGGCGCATCCGCGGGGGTGAAACGCGCGGGTTGGCGGTAGGGAAATACCCCAACGGAGAAAGGGCGCATTGCCTCGCGCGAAAGGCAAATCGCGGATAAGGTTCCGTTTCGTACAGCTTCCGCTGGCCCCGACGCCAACACATGTTCAAAAATGTCATCAAAAATCATTCGTCATTCCAACAAATCAATAACATCAAATAATCCAATCCGATCCGGCAGGAAGGGGGCCTTGGGCCTGGTCGCCGCGCTGGGGCTGCTGGCATCCGGGGGGACGCGAGTCGCGGCCCAGGACGTGCAGATATACGTGACCGATCAAAGTCCGGCCTCGATCCAGCAAGTGGACGGACTAACAGGGGCGCAGAGTTCGTTCGCGACGACGGGATTAAGCTCTCCCTACGGGATCACGGCCGACAGGCAGGGGAATGTTTACACGGTGGATTTCAGCGATGGCGTCATCAACGCCTATACGCCGGCCGGCGCGCAGTCCACCTTCAGCACCGCGGCGCCGGATCAAGCGACGGGGCTGGCCTTTGACCGCCTGGGGGATCTGCTGGTGGCCGACGAGTTTTCGGGAAACATTGAGAAGTTTTCGCCCACGGGAACGGACCTGGGGGTTTTCGGGACGGGGCCTAGCGGGTTGGTCTCCCTGGCCTTCGACGCAGGCGGTAATCTTTATGCGAGCAATACGAACACGAATTCGATTGAAAAATTCGGCCCAGGTGGCGGCACCATGATTGACAGCTACCCCACGAGCAGCAGCCCGCAGCAACTGGTTTATTTTGGCGGCAATTTGTATGTGGCCAATTCGGGGAGCAATAACGTCGAGTCATTAGATGCGACAGGTCACGCGACGGTGATCATCGGAGCGGCGGTCAACGGGCCACTGACGGTGGATCAACAGGGCATCCTGTATATCGGAGTCGGGGGGCAGATTGCCAAATACCAGAATATTGCAGGCACGTGGACGTTGGAGAATACGTTGCCGACCTCCTTGGGCGGCGCGATCGCCTACGTGGCGGTGCCGTTCGCTGTGGTGCCGGAGCCGGGGGAGAGCGCGGCGTTGCTGGGCGGACTGGTTGCGGTGGCTGGGTTGATGCGCGGGCGACGGAAGAGCCGATAGAGCGGTTGACAGTTCAAGAGGCGGGTTTGGTGATTTCGACGAAGGCGGTGAGGATGGGCTGGTTTTTATCGTAGCACCAGTTTTCGTGGGCAAAGTCCGGCGCGCGGCTCGGGGAGGTGACGCGGTAGGGGGCAAAAAGTTTTTCAAGTTCCGACGGGGAGAAGGTGCGTTCGCCGTCGGCGTAGGGCGTGCCGTTTGGACTGCAATCGGTGGTGAGGAGGAGACGTCCGCCGGGCTTGAGCACGCGGATCATTTCCGCCAAGGCGCGCTCGATGGCCGGGATGTGCTCGACGACGGAGACGCTGGTGATGAGGTCAAAGGAGGCGTCCGGGAACGGGATGCGGGTGAGGTCTACGGTGCGGAGTTTGGCGGAAGGGGCGGCGCGTTTCAGGGCGGCGCGCCAGTTGAAATAGGGGGCTTCGCTGGGTTTGCGCGGAGCGAGGCCGAGCGTGCGCAGGAGGCTTTTGCGAAAGCGGGCGCCGTAAAGGTCGGAGACGACGACGCGGCCATACTGCGACAGCCACGCGCCGAGGAAGGTGTTGAACGAGCCGGTCTCGAGGAGACGGAGATTTCCCCCGGGGGCCGGCAGGCGGGTGAGGATTTGGTCGAGCTCCCAATCGCGCTGACGCAGCGGGTAGCGGTAGCCCGGGCCAAGGCGTTGGCGGACCCAGCGGTCGTAGGCGGCCAAACGCCGGAGGCAGGCGGCATCGCGGTCGTCGGAGGCAAAGAAACGCATGAGGGGCGGAGAGGAACGGGAGGTGTTTGGCAAGCAATCGAAGGTTGCCGGAAAACGGAATTTATTTAAACAAGAACGGACAAACAAGGTAAACCATGAGCGACACGACAAGCACGGCAGCAAACGTCTCGGCAGTGAATGCGGCCACGCCGCCGGCGTGGAAGGGGCATTTGATGGATTATGCCATCACTCATGCGGGGGCGCTGATGACGGCGTTTTTGATTCTGGTGGTGGGCGTGCTGATTGCGCGGACGCTGGCGAACCTGGCAAACGCGTGGCTGGAGCGCAAGGCACTCGAGCCGCCGCTGCGAGTGCTGCTGGTGCGGGTGCTGCGGCTGGTTATCTTCGGGGTCGCGCTATTTGTCGCGATGGGGACGGTGGGCGTGGATTTAACGGTGTTGATTGCGGGCGTCAGCGTGGCGGGCGTGGGCGTGGGGCTGGCGCTGCAGGGGGTGCTGGGCAACCTGGTGGCCGGTTTGACCATTATTTTCACCAAGCCCTTTCGCGTGGGGGAGTATATCGAGATTTTGGGAGAGGAAGGGCAGGTGCACACGATTGAGCTGCTTTCCACCATGCTGACGCACCCGGACAGGTCGCAGGTGAAAATACCGAACCGCAAGATCATCGGCGAGGTGCTGCACAACTACGGGACGATCCGGCGGGCGAACCTCTCCGTCGGCGTGGCGTATGCGACGAACCTCGGCGAGGCGATGGGGTTAATACGCGGCATGCTGGAGGCGAACCCGAAGGTGCTGAAAGACCCGGAGCCGTGGATCGGGGTGACGGCGCTGGGTGATTCATCCATCACGATTTCGGTGATGCCGTGGGCGAAGGTGAGCGATTACGGGGCGGTGCAAGGAGAGCTGCTGGTGGCGATACTGGAGGCGTTCCGCACGCACAACATCAGCCTGCCGTTCCCGCAGCGGGAAGTGCG
>CAZDAQ010000082.1:0-12409 GCA_964503425.1 uncultured Opitutales bacterium | reverse complement strand
GCCAGCCTTGGCGGTGTAAATGTCAATTTTGCCGGAGAGGGTGTTGTAGGGGATGCGGGTGGGCTGGGGCTGGCCGTTCATGAAGGCCTGCATATTGCCGGCGTCCTGGGCCATTTTGTCCTCGGGGTTGGTGCCAAAGGTGGTGGTGGTGACCACCTTGCCGGTTTGCAGGAGGGCGATGCGGATATTCTTCGTCAGCATGTCGGTGTCGAACTGCTGGGTGGTGTTGTTGGTGATGCGCGAGATGGCGAGGACGGCGGGTTGCTGGGGAGCCTTTTCGAGGACGCCGCTGTTGATAAGGTCCTGCACCATGGCGTTGCCGGCGTTGCTGAAGTCCTGAATGTCAATCTGGTTGAGACTGACGATGGTGTGCGGCCCGTTGGGGTCAACATACTGGGCGGAGTTGGGCGGCGAGCCGCAACCGGCAAGCAGGAACACGGGAAGGGCGCAGAGAGGCGCGAGGGAGTATTTCATGGTGCGAAGGCAGGGAAAAGTTTGAGAGAAATTCAGCGGCGAACGCTTTCGAGGAGGCTGAGGCGCCAGTCCACTGCCATAGGCGAGGGGGCGGTTTCGGTAATGGCGAGGGTCTCGCCACCTTCGATGGAAACGGAGTGCCACAGGGGCGCGGGGCTGGTGATGGCCATGCCTTGGGCATCAAACCACTGGAACTCGTAACTGAAGTTTTTGACAGCCACGGTGATGTTACGGACGTTGACCTGAATGCGCAGCATGTTGCCGGAAACGGTGGACTGATAGACGCTCTTGACCTGGGCGATGTCGTTCAGTGCGGAATCAGTGATGACCCGCTTGTCATTGACGTAATTGGGGCGGGCCTGGGAATCGGCAGGTTCGACGGTGTTGACGGTGGCGCAGCCGGCAAGCACGACGACGAGGGCCGGGAGGGCGAAAAAGCGGAAAAGGGGAATAGCATGCATGGCGTCAGCGAAGGGTGATGGCGTGAACGAGAAGGCGGTTGGAGTAATTATTGCTTTTAACATAGACTAAGTTAATGACACCAGGCGGAAGGTCAACAGTCTCTGACGTGCCGCTGCCGTCGGCCAGGAGGACGAGTTTGCGGTCGGCGGGCGTGGGCAGGCGGCAATAAGTGAATTGTTTGGGGAGGGTGACCCAGGTGCGAAGATCGGCCTGATTGGTCGCGACCTGATAAACGACTCCGGCGATCGTGGCAAAGAGGGAGGCGTATTCGTTGCTTTTCGTGGCTTCATAGATGCCGTATTGGGCGGCGGCCTTGGCCCCGGCGGAGATGAGGGTTTTAATGATAATCGTGGGGAGCTCGTTTTTGAAGTCCTGGGCGATGACGCGGTCCATATCGCACAGGAGGATGGTGTGCAGAGTGGGGGTGTTGGCCGCCTGGATCGTGAGGCCGGGGCAGAACTGGGAGTTGTATTTGAGTTGGGGGAAGGCAACGCCGACGTAGGGAACCTCGCGGGTGACAATGAAGAGGGGGATGTCTATGCGGATTTCTTCGCGAATAGGCGCCATGCCGGTCTCAAAGATGACATAGGTGAGCGAAGGCGGGGTGCTCAAGTTGCCAGCCGCAAGCTGGTCGGCGAGGGTGCAGTCGGCGTCAATGCTGGGGTTGGAGCCGATCAAGTCCTGGACACGCTTGAAGGCGACGCGGGCCTGTTCGTAATCGGAAGATGTCTGGCCACAGGCGAGAAAGTAGAGGCCTTGCAGGTAAACGCTGAAGGGGTTGACGTAGGGGGCGTAGGCCTTGAGGTTGTCAAGGTCACCATAGGCTTGGTGGATATTGGCGTTGAATTGCGGGTCAGATTGGGCGCGTTCGACATCGTAGGTGTCTTGGGAAGGATGCTTGTGGCTGTCCGTGGAGGCTTTGGCGGCGGCATCCTGAGCGGAGGCGATGCTGGACGCGTTGGCCGAGACGGCATCCTTTTGGTATTGGTAGGCGCGGTTGATTTCGACGCGGGCCTCGTCGAATTTGCCAAGGTCGAGGTAGTTCAGCGCCTGATAGGAGGCGGCCATGATTTTGTCGTAGGCATGGCCGCGGTAGGGCAGGATGGTCTGGTTGACCATGATGGCGCCGGCCTCGCGGGAAACGGAGAATTCCGGGCGGGCGTCCCAGTAATCGAAGAGGTTCTCAGCCTGACTGAAGGACAAGAGGCTGTCGTTCCACTGGTAGTTGGCGCGGGTGGCCGCGCCGGCCTCGAGCTGCCACAAAAGGGCGTCAACCGAGCCGGTGTCTTTTTTGGCCTTGGTGGTGGCAATTTGGGAGGCCTGCTGGACGTTGCCAGCGGACCATGCTTCGCGCAGGCCCTGGGTGTCATCCTTGTAGGAGGCGCAGCCGGATAAAAAGAGCGCAATACCGCAGCCAAGACCGGGTACAAGCCAGCGAAAACCATCGGATTGCCTGGCCATGATGCGGAGGGAAAATTACTTGACGGGAGCCGGGGCAGGCGCTGAAAGGGCCGCGGGGGCGGTGTCCAGACGGGCGACGTTGAGGAGGGAGACGCCACGATCTTCCAGGAGTTCCGCAGAGGCGGTGCGCGGGGTGACAGAGGTGATGCGGACTTTGCCGATGGCGACTTCCTCGGTGCCGAGGTTTTCGCCGGTATCCGGGTCAATGAGCGGCTTGCCAGCGGCGTAGATGATCCAGATTTGGCCGGGGGCGATGCCGGTGCCGTCGCCGCGGTTGAGGGTGATTTGGTTGTCGGTTTTGGCGATAACTTTGGCGGGGTAAAGGATGTCGGTGGTGCGGAGGGCGATTTTCTCGGCCATCAAGCGGGTGAGGTTGATGAGGAGGTCGTCAGCCCAGGCGCCGCCGCGGGAAGTGATGTTGGAGGGGTTGTTGCGGACATCGGCGTCCGTGAGCTGGTAATTGGTGGAGGTGGTGAGGTTGCCGGTTTGGGCGTCGTAAATTTTGCCGACGCAGGAGAGGGTGACTTTGCGGTTCTGGGCGGTGCCCGCGACGCCGAAGTTGCCGTTTTCGATGCGGTCCTCGAAGTTATCTATCGTGGTGACGAGGATGACTTTGGCCCCGGCGAGCTTGAAGGACTGGACAGCGCTGTTCGGGTCCACATTGCCGGATTGGGAGAGGCCCTGCTCCTTGAGGACGGCGTTGAGGTCGCTGCGGGAAACGATTTGGAATTTGTTATTGGCGGACAGGGCGGCAATAAGCTGGCTGTCCAAGGCCTCGGAAATACGATCAAGCGAATTGGTGGTGCCATAGCGCAGCGACGCGGCGGCAAGCGCGGGGATAACCTTGATTTCGGAAACGCCAAGGGTGATGCGCTGGGGAGCCGGGGCCGGCGGCTGGACTGGCGCTGCAGGTTGTACCGCGGCGGGCGGAGTGGCAGAAGCGGGCGACTGGGCGCGCGCCGGGGCGAGGGACAGCAGAGCCAGGCCGGCGAGAAGGAGGGACGGGAATTTCATGGTGAAATGAGATTTTAGCAAAACCAGAATCTAGCCACGGGCGTTCACAGGCGAACGTTGACGACAGACCGTGCTGCACACAGGCCTTGGGGTGTCCTGTCTGTAGAAAGTGCTACCGGCGAGAGCGTGGGAAAAACTGACGCCAGAAAGCGAGGCAAGATAGGCCTGCGATGAGCGAAGCATGGCTGGTGTTTTTCCGGAGGGTGGTTACTTGGAGGTAGTAGATGCTGGAGTGGGCGCTGCAGCGAGCGCCGGGGCGGTGGTGTCCAGCCGGGCGATATCGAGGAGCCCAACACCGTGATCCTCGATGATCTCTGCGGAAGTGGTGCGGGGAGTGACGAAGGTGATGCGGGCTTTGCCAATGGGGATTTCCTCAGGGCCGAGGTTTTCACCGGTGTCGGGGTCAATGAGGGTTTTGCCGGTCGCGTAGATGATCCAGATTTGTCCGGGGGCGATGCCGGTGCCGTCGCCGCGATTAATGGTGATTTGGTTGTCGGTTTTGGCGATAACTTTGGCGGGGTAAAGGATGTCGGTGGTGCGGAGGGCGATTTTCTCGGCCATCATGCGCGTGAGGTTGATGAGGAGGTCGTCGGCCCAGGCGCCGCCGTGGGAGGTGATGTTGGAGGGGTTGTTGTGGACATCGGCGTCCGTAAGCTGGTAATCGGTGGATGCGGTGATGTTACCGGTCTCAGCGTTGTAGAGTTTGCCGACACAGGAGAGGTTGACTTTGCGGTTCTGGGCGGAGCCGGCGGTGCCGAAGTTGCCGGATTCAATGCGGTCCTCGAAATTGTCAATGGTGGCGACGAGAATGATTTTGGCGCCGGCGAGCTTGAAAGATTTGATAAGGCTGCTGGGGTTTATATTGCCGGACTGGGAGAGGCCCTGCTCCTTGAGGACGGCGGCAAGGTCGCTGCGGGAGACGATTTGGAATTTGTCGTTGGCCGCGAGGGAAGCGATCAGCTGGCTGCCCATGGCTTGGGAGATCCGGTTGAGGGAACCGGCGGTCCGACTGCGCCTCGCAGTCCCTAAAAGGCCGGGGACGACTTGGATGTCGGAAACACCGAGGGTGAGGCGCTGCGGTGCGGATGAAGGGGGTTGGACAACCGCAGAGGGTTGGGAGGCTGCTGGCGGTTGGACGGATACCGCCGCCGGGGCCGCAGTGGAGGAGGCCGGCTGGGTGGGTCCCGGCGACTGCGCGCGCGCCGGGGCGAGGGACAGCAGAGCCAGGCCGGCGAGAAGGAGGGACGGGAATTTCATGGTGAAATGGGGTTGAGATAATACCCGAACCGGGCCATCCCACGATGCTAGTGGACATTAACGGCGGCGGGCGGGGCGGACAAGAGGCTTTGGTTGACCTGCTGAATGACGGGGGTCTGGTTGCCCGTGATTTGGATATTGGAACGCTCGTCGAGGCGGAGGCCGGACTGGCGGAACATCTGGGCGATGCCGCGGATGCGGTCGGCGTCGGCATCGGTGATTTTGGCATCGGTTTTGAGGCCCTGGAGGTAGGCGATGCTTTGCTGCCAGCGGGCATAGCCGGCATCGTCCATTTGCAGGGCGACACGGAGCTTGAAACCGGAGGTGAGGTTGACGTTGAGTTCCTGGGTCTTGAAGCCCTGGCGGGTGAGGCGGAGCTTGGAAATGCCGGCCGGGCCGGTGAAATTGCCGGGGGCGCTGCCGAGGGCGAGACCGTTGAGCTCGACGGTGACGTCCAGCGGCGAGACGTTGTAGGCGAGGGGCTTGATGGAATACTGGCCGTTGGGGTCCAGAAGGACGTCGGGCAGGACGAGATCAGCCATGGAACATTCGATGGAGAAGGGAACCAGGCCGGGGGCCGGGGTCGCGGTGACCTGGGGGCTGCTTACTTTTTGGAGGAACGAGTCGGCCAGGCTGGCGGCGGCCTGGTCGAGGAGCTTGTTAAGTTCGTCGGGGTTGTTTTCGGAGGCATTGGCGGTCTGGGCGATGGTATCGGTGGCGGTAACGGTGTCGCCAATGAGGCTGCCGCCACGGGCGACGTCGCAGAGGCGGTAGGTAGCGCGGAGGTTGTAGATGCGGTTGAGCGTGTTGACCCCGTAGCCGGAGAAGGCGCGAACGTCGGACCCATAGGAGACAAGGGTGGCGACGAGGACGTAATTGGCGTTGAGGCTTTGGGCGAGGCGCAGGGCGGAAGTTTGGTTGTTGAGGAGTTCGTCCGCCGGAGTGGGCGGGCCACCGGGGGTGACGGGGCCGAGGGCGGCGAGAGCGGTGTCGCGGGCGATGATGGAGAAGCCGGCCGTGGTGATGCGGGCGGAGAGGAGGTCTTCGAAAGCGGCGGTTTTATCGGCCAATTCGGGACCGGCGCGGTTTTCGACAAAGATGGCAACGAGGCGCGGGGCGGCAGGGGCCTGGGCGTGGAGCGATATGCCGGAAAATAACCCGGCGGCAAAAAGGACGGCGGCGAGACGGAAAATGGGTTTCATGGCAGAGGGGGAAAGCGCGGTAGGCGGGAAGGTAACGAAAGGATTATACCCTTGGAAAGTCAATCATCCAATGGGCGAAGTTTGGCTGCGGTGATAGGATGATTTTTAGGAAATGACGGCATGGTCTGGAGCCGCCATTAAATAAAACCCCGCGAGAGTTGTAAGCCATTGCCGGGCTGAAAAGGCCCGAGGTTTTGTATGACAAGTTACTGATGGCCAATGGCTCAGGAGATTTTTAAAGTCGGGGAAGATCGTTAGGGCTTGGGGCAGCACGAGGTGTCGTCAGAGCTGCGGGAATAGTTATACCCGTGAAATGCTCGGGTATTACCGATAGGTTTAGCCACTCCCCCATTTCGAGCACGTTTGCTTTAGCTGAACCCTGGTTTGGCGGTCGGCAGGCCTGTGAGGGCAGGAAGGAGAACGGGGGTTTGGCGCAACTTTTTTGGGGCGGTGTCGTTGTAAGGTGACGACGGGTTGTCATCCCCGACAACGCCCGGTAAGGATTGTTCTCCCCTAAAAAGATTCACCCAATACCGCGAAGCCGGGCTTGACCTTGGGCCGCGGGTAAACGTTTTTGTCACCATGCCGCAACGCAACTTTTTCCGAACCCTTTCGACCCTGGGGGTCGCCATTGTAAGCTTGTGGGGAGCGGGGATGGCCGCCGCTTGGGGGGTGCCGACCGCGACTATTACGCCGATTCTGCCATTGGGGACGGATGTAACTACCACAGCGCTGGCGGTATCGGCGGATGGTAATGTGGTCGTGGGGCAGAGCAACATCACCCCCGTGGTCTGGGAGGATGGGAATACGACTGCTTTCAACGGCACGGGTAATTCGACGAGCATTGTGCCTACAGCTGTAAATAACGCCGGGAATATCGCCATTGTGGTAGGGGGTAGCCTAACGAATGGCCAATCGTTGCCTTTTATTTATAACGCCACAACGGGGAGTTTTACGACGATCAAGCCCTTTGGCAGCGATCAAGGAGCAACGGCCGTAGGCATCGGAGACACTGGCGAAGTAGCCATCAACGGTTTCGGCACGAACGTGACGGTGTTTACTTCCTATATTTATGATCCAGCCACTGGCAACTCCACCACCTTAGGGGGGCTGGGAGCCGTCAGTGGCCTGAGTGAAAACTCGGTCAACTTGCCCTATCTGGATTCGGGCACAAAGACTGCAGGAATTTATAATCGCAGCGCTATCATCAAAAAAACCAGCACCGCGCCAACTCTGTCAGGCAATTACAGTTACAGCGAAGTGGACGGGATTTCCCCGCTGGGTGGCTATGTCGTGGGGGTGGCGTCGAACAACGCGACGGTCGGACAAACTTTAAGGAAAGGGTTTTTCTATGATTCAACAGGCGCGAATGCAACCGTGCTGGCGCCATTCAACCCTGGTGACGTGTTTGCGGTATGCCGGACAGTTTCTAGCAACATCACCAGCGGGCCGCTGGGCGGGGGCGCGAGCGGGACGGCGTCCGCCTTCGGCAACGAAAAGGCGGTGTTGTTCGATATTGGATTGAATGCAACGCTGGACTTGAAGCAGTTACTGCTGGATTTGTATGGTGCGAATGTGACGGCAGATGGGTGGACGAGCTTGAATGAAATCCACAGCATCTCGGCGGATGGGAAAGTCATTGTAGGCGACGGGATGTTTAACGGAAACCGGACCGGCTTTGTGGTGCAATTGGACTTCGCACCCCAAGATGCGAAGACGGGGCTGACGATTGTAGCACAGCCGACGGACACCGCAGTGAGCATCAATACGAATGCCACGTTTGTGGCGGAAGCGATCCCGGGCGGAAGTGACAAGGCCATCAGCTACCAATGGTTCAAGGTGGGCAGCTCGGGCAACACGAGCGTACACAATGCCGTCGGGAGCACGCTGGTGATCACCGCCGCCCAGCCCACGAACGCGGGGGATTACTATTGCAACATCACAAACAGCACGGGCACTCTCTCCACGAACACGGCGCATTTGACGGTGAATGGCAAGCTGCCGAAAATTGACCTCAGCCCCTCGAACACGACACTAAAGGTGGGGAGCAAATTTACGCTGACGGCGAACCTCACCGGCGCGGGGGACGGCCAGCCCAGCAGCTACCAGTGGAGCTTGAATGGCACGACGATTACCGGGGCCACGAAGTCCAAATACACGGTGGCGAAGGCGACAAGAACGAGCGGAGGAAATTACACGGTACAGATCGTCTCCCCACTGTATGGGAACATCACGAGCAGCGCCAAACTGGTCAATGTGCTGTATCCGCCGAGCGTGACGACGCAGCCGGCGGCGGTGACGGTAACGGCCGGGCAGCCGGCGCAATTGATTGTGGTGGCGACGGGCAACCCGAAGCCGACCTACCAGTGGTATATCCACAACCGGGCCATCACGGCGCGACCGTCGGCCAAGGATCCGATTCTCAATTTCAACATCACCCACACACCGGATTCCAACATTTACCGCGTGCGGGTGACGAACAGCCAGGGGTCGGTTTACAGCAATTACGCGAACCTGACGGTGAACCCGATCAACCCGAATGGGAACAGCGGAGGTGGGAACACGACGGGCGGAAATACCACTGGGGGCAACACGACGGGCGGTTAGGCCGCAGGGGGATTCTGGCGCGCGTGGGCCGCTAGACCACCGAGGAGCAGGTGCAGCGTTTCCAGACGCGGGAGGGGCGCGCCGGCGGCACGGGCGCGGCGGGCGGGCTCGCCCCAGATGGCTTCGACCTCGATTTCACGACCGGCCAGATAGTCAACGAGACTGGAAGGTTTGTAGGGGCCCATCGGCAAGGTGACGTCAATTTGCTTTTGGAGAAAGGCGTCGGGGATGGCGATGCCGTGGGCGGCGGCGCCGGCCTGGACTTCGCGCATAAGCTGGCGGGTGAGTTCGAGGAGGGGCGGCTGGGCGAGCACGATGTCGGTGGTGACGCCGCCGGCGGCGATGGTGAGGCCGTTGAACGGGATGTTCCAGACCAGCTTGCGCCAGAGGATTTCGGGAAGGGAATCCACCGCCTGGCAATCGAGGCCGGCGCGGACGAAGCGGGCGGCGAGTTCACGCGTGCGGTTGCGGGCGGGGCCGGACATTTCACCGAGACGGATGCTGCCCGGGATGTATTTCTCGATGACGCCCGGGGCGACACGGTTAATGCAGACGAAACAGAGGCCGCCAAGCATGCGCTCGGCGCCGCAATAGGCGGCGTGAAACTCGACGTTGCCGAGGCCGTTTTGGAGGGTGAGGACAAGGGTGCCGGGGCCGAGGAGCGGACGGACTAGCGCAGGCAGCGCGGGGTTGGCGGTGGCTTTGGCGGCGATGATGACGAGGCCGCAGGGGCCGATGGTTTCAGGCCGTTCGTGGGCGTTGACGGGATGGAGCCGCCAGGGGCCTTCGTGATTGGTGATGTGCCAGCCGCGGTCGCGGACGGCGGCGTAGTCGGAGCGCAGGAGGAAGTGGACGTCCTCGCCGGCGCGGGCCAGGCGGGCCCCGTAATAACCGCCGACGGCGCCGGCTCCGACGATGGCGATTTTCATGAGAGGAGGGGAACAGTCTTTCCGTTTACGGGAAAAGGTAAAGGCCGCAATGCATGACCAAATCCGGGAAAGCCCGAGGCCGCGGGCACCGGGGGCAAGGCGTTTACTCGTGGGGCCTGAATTTGCGCGAAACCCAATCGCCCAAAAGGTTCAGCCGCAGGGCAAAAAAGGCATATACCAGCCCCAGCACGGCCCAGCAGGCATAGGCGAGGTGCTGGTAATTGTTGCGGATATCGATCTTTTTCCAGCCGTAATCGTCCATCAGCTTGTTCATATCGCCATTTGTGTCATCCTCGCCGTTGATCATCGAGCCGAAGGGGATGTCCGCAACTGCGTGGTAAACCTGGTTCCAGTAAACGACGATGTGCAGGAAGGCGCTGGCGCCGATGAAGAAGAAAACGTAGCGGCACAGTCCCCACCGGAATTTGTCCGGCAATTGCACGTAGAAAAACACCATGAGCAGGGTGCTGAGGTAGAACTCGCCGCCGACGCCCCCAAACGCGCCCCACCAGAATTCCTGGCGATAAGCGGACATGCGCCACGTCGCATAAAACTGCAGGCCGGCCAGCACGACGGCGGCGACCATGGGCCAGGGCTTGCGCTCCTTCCACCCTGCGACAAAGAGGATGCCGAAGAGCAGGAGCAGGCCATAATAGACGAACGGCGAATAGTCCGGCTCGACAGGCGTCCAGCCGAAAGGCAGCGGCGTCGCATGCCGGCCAGTCAACCATGCGGCGGTGGCATGGCCGAACTCATGCATCCACACATGGAATCCCTGCATGAAAAACACCAGGGGGCTGTTGTTGAGCAGATACGCCAGCCCCAGCAGCAGCGGGGGCGCAAAGGCGTTCACCCGCCAATTTCCGAATTGGAGCAGCGGATTTACCGTTTCATCCGCCCTGGCCAGTTCCGCGATATTCGGTGAATTCTCGTCGTTCACAAGATGAAGGATGGATGGGGTTTGCGCTTCCGCCAAACCTTGCCCAGCCCTCCGGCGCAAAGCAAGCAACCTCCCGCGTGACAAAGTGGAGCGGTGACGCCGCGGCCCCGAGGCTGCTCCGGAACCGGCAGGATTAATCTTCGCCGCCGCCAGCGACGGGTTTTTTCTGGCTGCCGTCGTCCCATTTTTGCTTTTTCATGAGGCTGGGGCGGGAGCACCATTCCTGAATGAGGTCGCCATTGGCGGCGTAAACGCGAACCCAAATCCCGAGGAGCTCGTCACTGGAGGAGCGGCTGGCGCCACTGCCCCAGGAATAGCCCGGGTTGAGCTGGTAGGACGACATGGGGACTTTGGCGGTGGTGAAGGCTTGGTCTCCGCCGGGGGGCACAAGGTCGAGGCTGGCAGTGCCCGCGGTGCGGGTAATGGGATCGGTGGAGGGATCTGCGGCTCCAGGAACAGTGACGTGCTTGAAAACCTGGTAGCTAACGCGGAGTTTTTGGAGCTCCATGGAAGACTGGTTGGTGACGGTGACTTTGAACCCGGAGAGCCACCGTTGGATGGTTTCGTCGCTGGTTTGGGCGGTGGTGTTGTTGGAGGGGGTCTGGTCAGCGATAAAGCCGAGCGCCTGGCCTTTCGCATCCGCCGCTTGTTTGAGGGCCCATTGGCGGATGAAGTCCTGGTCGGCGCTGCTAAAGATGTTGATTTTGACTTTGAATTTTTGGCCGTCGGCGCGCTGGAGGGCGACCTCCTGACCGATTACGTTGACGATTTCTGCCTTGAGGGAGCGACCCTGCAGGTCAGTGAAATCATGCAGGTCGGCGGCTGCGCCTAGAAGGCGGGTGGCCAGGAGGCTGGCGGTTAAGCCCATGGCGAGCAAGCCGCGCAGGCCGAGGCTGAGGCGAGGGCGCAAACAGAAGCCATTTGGCCGCGTTGGAAGGGGAAGGCTCACGGCAAGAAGAAATCAATCGTGGAAGACGCGGGCTGTCAATACCCCTTCCATCGCCCGTTAGCCTCGGAGGAAAGGATAAATCCAGGCCCGAAAGGCCTCCGGGGTAAAGCCCCCACCCTGCCCTGCTAAAGCCTTGCTTTTGAATGGTGGGCGTGCATATTTAACCGTTCCCGGTAAAGGCTGGCGCGGCTTTGGACTGCGTGGGCCAAGCCGGAGCCTTCCAACCCATCCAACCTGCTCGTGCGGGCGTGAGTCCGCACGTTTTGCGCCATGAAAACCGCCGCCAAGGCCAAGCCGTCACTCGTGCCGTTCCCCCCTCAAGACGAGGTGGGACCCGAAATGCGCGGGGCGGATGTCGTCGTGCGGTGCCTGGAGCGCGAGGGCGTGGATGTGGTGTTTGCCTACCCGGGCGGCGCCTCGATGGAACTGCACCAGGCCCTGACGCGGACGAAGAAGATTCGGACGATTTTGCCGCGCTTTGAGCAGGGCGGCGGGTTCATGGCGCACGGCTACGCGCGGGCCACGGGCAAAGTGGGCGTGTGCATGGCCACAAGCGGGCCGGGCGCGACGAATTTGGTGACGTGCATCGCGGACGCGTTCATGGACTCGATCCCGCTGGTGGCGATTACGGGGCAGGTGTTCCAGACGCTGATTGGCAAGGGCGCGTTCCAAGAGACGGACTTTTTCGGCATGACACTGCCGATTACGAAACACAGCTACCTGGTGCTGAAAGCGGAGGATTTGCCCCGCGTGATCAAGGAGGCGTTCCACATTGCCTCGACGGGCCGGCCGGGGCCGGTGGTGATTGATATCCCGAAGGACGTGCAGCAAAAGCATTTCAAGCCGGTGTTTCCGGGGGCCGTGGATTTGCCGGGCTATGCGGAGCCACCGCAGGCGAGCGACGAGGACTTGCTGAAGGTGCTCGACTTGCTAGCGAAGGCGAAGCAGCCGGTGCTTTACACGGGCGGGGGAATTTTAAGCGCGCACGCGACGGACGAACTGCGGAAGTTCGCGGAGCTGACGGGCGTGCCGGTGGCTTCGACGCTGATGGGGCTGGGAGCGTTTCCGGCGGACAATCCGCAGAGCCTTTACTGGTTCGGGATGCACGGCACGG
>CAZDAQ010000081.1:0-12432 GCA_964503425.1 uncultured Opitutales bacterium | reverse complement strand
TGGCCAGGTGCATGAACGTGATCACCGGCAGGCTGCCGTCGGCCTGGCGGGGCAGCGTCATCTGCGTGACATTTGTGCTGAGAAAATCCGTGCTGCTGACGGTAACCGGCAGCGTCCAGGCGTTGTTGGACACATTGCCCCCAGTCTCATTCAGGTCGTTGGTGAGCGTGCCGACATAGGCAAGGTTGAAGTGCATCACCTCGGCCACCCCGGCGATGTCGTTTGCATTGGTTTGGGCCGTGCTATTAGTATAAACGGGGGGCGTGCGTTCGAGCAGGTCATAGTCGGTGTGGTCGTTGTAGGCCGTGTTGTAGGTCCAGGTGGCCGCCTGGCCAGGCTGGTGGTTCGCATAGAACCCGTGGCTGCCATTATTGACGGACAGGCAATATTTCACGATATGCGCCGGCAGCGGATTGCGGATGGAGTTCTGCGGCGTCGAGCCCCAGCCGCCGATTTTAAAGCCGTTGCCGTTGCCGCCATTATTGCCATTCAGGTAGGACCAGCAGTGGTCGAACGTCACCGTCTCGTAGGCGTTGATGCAGTCATAGCCGTCGTCGCTGTTGTTCCAGGAACGGCATTCCCGGAAAACATTGCCTGTCCCGCCGGTGGAGGGATGGCAGCCAAAACCGTCGGCATTGCCGTAGGAGAAGCTGTCCAGCCCGGTGTTGTTATACGAATCGCATTGGTAAAACAAATTGTTGGCCGACACTTTCTCGACATAAAAACCCACGCACATGCCGTCATGCACGTTCACCTGGTTCCAGGTGCAATGGCTGCCGCCGTAGACGGCGAAACCGATGGACTGGTTGTTGGAGCCGGTGATCGTGATCTGCACGCCCACCACGTCAAACCCCTGGAAGGTGACATTGCTGGCCGTCACCCAAAAGGCCGCATTCCGGGTCCCCGCCGGCTTTACCTGGCTGAAATCAAACACCGGGCGGCTATCTCCGGGATAGGCCAGGTAGCTGATGCCGCTTTTGTTGATGTAGTTGACGACCGAATACACGCTGTCCTGGGTGGTGGTTACGTTCGCGGTGGTCAGCGTGTAATTGCCACCGCGCAGGTAAACCGTGTCGCCCGCGGTCGCGGAGGATTGCGCCTTGGTGATGGTGGCAAACGGCGCGGTGAGGTTGCCGGTGTTGCTGTCGTTGCCCGTGGGCGCCACATACCACGTTTTTGCCGCCGCCGCCCCCAGCGGCCATAAGAGCGCCGCCGCCAGGAGGACGCGCCCAAGCCGGCGCAGCGAACCCGGTGGCTTCCAGTGGGCAAAGGGGTGGGGCGCACGGAAAACCGGCGTCACGAGGGTCGTCACGATGCAACAAAACCTACGAAATTTTTTGCCTAACGGCAAGCCTGCGGCTCCGCCTTTTGCCTGCGCCAGCCTCACCCGAGAGTGGCGCTCCGCGCCGCCTCGGCGCAAAATCACTTTTTCCCGGTCGTTGCGGTGAGGTTGCCGGTGGTGGTGGCGCTGGTGGCCGCGACCGTCTCGACTTCAAAGCACCCCAAATCCGGCGCTTTGCCCTTGTACGGCAGGCCCACGTCGAGCCCCTGGTCAATCAAGTCGCTCCCCGGCGCCAGGTGCATGAAGGTGACCTTCGGCAGGCTGCCGTCCGCCTGGCGCGGCCCGGTCAACGACTTCGGGTCGAGGCTCACGAAATCGCTGTCCTTGACCGTCACGTTCATCGTCCACGAGTTGTGGCTCACCTTGGCGCCGGTTTCGTTGAGGTCATGCACTTCCTCGCCGACGGCCTTGTAGCCGAGGTTGTTGTGCAGGACTTCGTTCACGCCGGGGATGTCCTTCGCGTTGTCGCTGGTGCGCTCCAGCATGTCGAAGTTGATGTGGTTGGTGTAAGCCGTGTTGTTATACCAGTTGGCTGCGCCGCCGGGCTGGTGGTTCGCGTAAAAACCATGCGCCTTGTTGTGGACGGACAGGCAGAAGGTCACCGTATGCCGCGGGATGGGGTTGGGCAGGTTGCCCACGGGCGTCCCGGCCCAGCCGCTGATTTTAAAGCCGTTGCCGTCCCCGCCCTGCCAGCCGCTGTCCATCGCCCAGCAGTGGTCGAACGTCACCGGCTCGGCGCAATGGATGCAGTCGTAGCCGTCGTCGCTGTTGTTCCACGAGCGGCAGCCCCGGAACACATTCCCCGTCGCGCCCTTGCCCACGTGGCACCCGAAACCGTCAATGTTCCCGATGGATCCCTGGTCAAGTCCGCAGTTGTTGTAGGCGTCGCAGTTCTCGACGAGATTGTCGCCCGCGTTCTTGATCATGTAGAGGCCGATGCCCATGCCGTCGTGCATTTTCAACTGGCGGAAAACGTTGTGGCTGCTTTCGACCCGGATGCACTCGGACTGCGTGTGCGCGGTCGGGATCGTGACCTGCACGCCGGTGATTTCAAAACCCTGCAGGGTGATGTTGCCTCCCGCGATTAAGAACGCGCAAATCCGCACCCCGCCGGGCCGCACCTTCGAGAAATCGAACACCGGCGTTTCCCCCTCATAGGCCAGATACTTGATCCCACCTTTGCTCAGGTAATTGACGTAGGCGTAATTCCGCTCCGTGCGCGAAATCTGGTCGTTAGTCAGCGTGTAGTTGCCTCCGCGCAGATACACGGTGTCGCCCGTCTCCGCCGCGGTCTGCGCCCGGGTAATGGTCGCGAACGGCGCGTCCTTCGTCCCGGCGTTTTTGTCGCTGCCCGTCGGCGCCACATACAGCGTCCGCGCCAGGGCGGCACCCGGCAGCAGCAGTGCTGCGGCCAGCGCGATCAGTAAAAGGTTGGAACAATAGACTCGGGGCAGGCGCAAGTTCATGGGGTGGGGGCGGAGTGGGGGAGTCCGGCTCCGCGCGCCCACTCAGGCCGCCAATCCTGGGAACCGTTTGCTTTCGAGGCAAGTCTGCGGGTGGGCTTTTTTTGCGCCCCGCGAGCTTCCTTCTGTTCAAACCCCGGATTCTTCCGTAGCCTGCGTTGCACCCGCGGTTCCGCCAAATTTTTACCCCATGCGCATTGCCATCGTCAACGACCTCAACCTCGCCGTCGAAGCCCTGCGCCGCGTGGTGGACAGCATGGCCGGCCACTCCGTCGCCTGGATCGCCCGCGACGGCCAGGAAGCCGTCAACCAGTGCCTCGCCGACACTCCTGACCTCATCCTGATGGACCTTATCATGCCGGTAATGGATGGTGTTCAGGCCACCGCCGAAATCATGTCCCGCTGCCCGTGCCCCATCCTGGTGGTGACCGCCTCGCTCGGCGTCAACGCCGGCAAAGTTTACGAAGCCATGGGCCACGGCGCGGTGGACGCCGTGCGCACACCCACGCTCGGCCTCGGCGGCCGGCTCGAGGGCGCGGAAACGCTGACGAATAAAATCCTCCGCGTCGCCATGCTCACCGGCAAGGTCACGCCGCGCGAAACCCGCTCCGGCTTCGCCCCGCCGCCCGCGCCGGTGCCCACCACCGCGCCCGAGTTTCCCCCACTGTTGGCCATCGGCGCCTCCACCGGCGGCCCGCAGGCCTTGGCCACCATCCTCTCCGCGCTGCCGCATCCCTTTCCCGCCGCCATCGCCCTCGTCCAGCATGTGGACCCTGATTTCGCCGGCGGCCTCGCCACCTGGCTCTCCCAGCGCAGCCACTTTGAAGTGCACACCGCCCGGCCCGGCCAGCACTTCCAGGCCGGCAAGGTCGTCCTCGCAGCCACGGAAGACCACCTCATCGTGGATGCCGCCGGCCGCCTCAGTTACACGCCCACGCCCCGCGAAGCCGTTTACCGTCCCTCGGTGGATGTCTTTTTCCGCAGTCTCGCCCAGCACTGGCCCAACCCCGGCCTGGCGGTCCTGCTCACCGGCATGGGCCGCGACGGCGCCGAGGGCCTCAAAATCCTGCGTGGCCGCGGCTGGAAAACCATCGCCCAGGGCCAGCAAAGCTCCATCGTTTACGGCATGCCCAAGGCCGCCGCGCTCATCGGCGCGGCCATGGAGATTCTTGAACTCCCCGCCATTGCCCCGGCCATCGCCGCGCATTTTCAAGTTTCCATCGGCTCGCCATAGCATTCTCCCGCTGCCGGAATAATCTTTATCCCGTTCGCTCCTACTCTCATGCTGTAGCGGCACCCGCCGCCCGGAACGAACCATGAAAACCCGTGCGCTACTGACCGCTTTCGCGCTCCTCGCCTGTTCGGTGGCGTCCGGGTTCTCGTTTACTTTTGTTTTCACGTCGCCCGGCCTCACGATCAGCATCGGCAGCAACCCGCCGGCCTCCGTGCCCACGGCCACGAAGCCGCCCGTCATCACCAGCCAGCCGGTTTCCATTTCTACGCCCGTCGGCCACAACGTCGTCTTCGTGGTCGCCGTGACGGGCCCCGGCCCGCTGTCCTATCGCTGGAAGAAAAATGGTGTGGACCTGCTGAACAACAGCCGCACCACCGGCGTTTATTCCCCCGCGCTGCGCATCTCCAACCTCCATAAGTCCGACGCCGGCAATTACCGCGTCGTCATCTCGAACTCCGCCGGCCGCGTCGAAAGCAACGTCGCCACGCTCACGGTGCTGTAGCCGCCAAACTTTCCGGTGGTGTGCGAGTTTTCTTGGCGTCGGCGTTCCATCCTGTTTGGATGGCCCGTGTGGCGGACGCAACCGCCTCCCGGCGTTTCGTCACCACCCGCCGGAGTCCGCCCACTTATGTCCGCACCTGTGCCAGCCCCCGACCCCGCCGCCGCCCTCCCGGTCACCGTCCTGATGGTGGACGACCAAGCCATGGTCGGCGAAGCCGTCCGCCGCATGCTCGCCGACCAGCCGGAAATCAAATTCCATTTCTGCTCCGACCCCACCAAGGCCATGCAAATGGCCCGCGAAATCCAGCCCACCGTCATCCTTCAGGACCTCGTCATGCCCGAGGTGGACGGCCTCCAACTCGTCAAATTCTTCCGCGCCAACGCCTCCACGCGCGACGTGCCGATGATCGTCCTCTCCTCGCGCGAGGAACCCGAAACCAAATACAAAGCCTTCCAACTCGGCGCCAACGACTACATGGTCAAGCTGCCCGACAAGCTCGAGGTCGTCGCCCGCATCCGTTACCACTCGCAGGCCTATATCACCCGCCGCGAGCGCAACGCCGCTTTCGAAGCCCTCCGCGCCAGCCAGGAAGCCCTCAAGGCCGAGCTTAACGAGGCCGAGCGCTACATGCGCTCTCTCTTCCCCGCGCCGCTTAACGACCCCACACTTGTGGCCGATTGGTCCTACATCGCCTGCACCTCCCTGGGCGGCGACTCCTTCGGCTACTACTGGCTCGACCCCGACCACTTCGCCGTTTACGTCCTCGACGTCTGCGGCCACGGCGTCGGCGCCGCCCTGCTTTCCGTCTCCGCCATGAACGTCCTGCGCGCCCAGTCGCTTCCCCAGGTGGATTTCAAGGAACCCGCGAGCGTGCTCTCCGGCCTCAATGAGGCTTTCGACATGGAGAAGCAGAACGACATGTATTTCACCATCTGGTATGGCGTTTACGACCGCCCAAAGCGCGAGCTCTCCTACGCCTCCGGCGGCCACCCGCCCGCCGCGCTTCTGGCCGCCGGTGCCACGGGTGCCCCGCAGTTGCTCAACACCGCCAACGTCATCATCGGCGCCATGCCCGGCCTGCCGTTCAACGCCGCCCGCGTCCCCATCGGCTCGGGCGACCGCCTTTACGTCTTCAGCGACGGCGTTTATGAGGTCAACTACGCCGACCGCGAGGGCATGATGACCGTCGAGGAATTTGCCGCCGGCCTCGCCCAGCCCTGCCCCGCAGGTATCCGCAAGGTGGACGACATGGCGGCCTTTGTCCGCAAGGCCCAGGGCCGCGAAAATTTTGACGACGACTTTTCCCTCGTCGAACTCCGTTTCAAATAACCCCCCTCCCCGCCATGTCCGCCACGACGCATTGCCTTTACCGCAACGACCTCGCGGAACTCAACCGCCTCGCCGTGGACATTGAGCGCTTCGCCGCGGACAACAACATGGACCCGTCCGTGGCCCACGCCTTCAACCTCTGCCTCGATGAACTGTTCACCAACATCGTCTCCTACGGCTTCGCCCCCGGCGAGCACCACGAGATCAAGCTCGAGCTCCGCGCCACCCCGCACGAATTTGTCGCCATCCTCCGCGACGACGCCAAGCCCTTCGACCCCCTCACCCAGGCGCCCCAGCCCGACCTGCACGCCCCCATCGAGCACCGCAAAATCGGCGGCCTCGGCGTTTATTTCGTCAAGACCCTCATGTCCCGCGTCCATTACCGCCGCGAGCACAACTGGAACGTCATCGAGATGGCCAGCGCCCGCCAACCGTCCGAACCCTAAGCTGCTGCCGGGGCGCTGCCCGCGCACGGGAAAAATTATTCGCCTTCGTGTTGCCACGCCTGCAGCGCGTTGTTGAGAATCGGGTTCAGAATTGCATCCGCGCTCAGGCTCTTTTCCTGGTTCTGCATCGCCTTGAGGGAGGACTGCATCATCGGCGAATCCGGCGTCAGCGTCGGAATGTCGCGTTTCGCCACATATACAAACTGGCCGGCGTCCGGTGTCGGCGCCATCGCGCTCACGTCGCCCGGGTTGAGCGTCAGGATCATCGGCACGCCCGCCCCGTTCGGGTTGGCCAGCGCCGCCAGCAAATCATAGTCCATGTCCGCGGGCGGATCGCTGAAACTCACTTTCGGGTAGTTCTTCACCGTCAGGCCCAGCGCGGCGGCGGCGTCCTTGAAGCTCTGGCCCCCCGCCACGGCCTTGGCCAGCGCCTGCTGCACCTCTTTGCCGTGCGTCTCAAACTGCCGGGTCTTTTCCTCCTCGGTGTAGGCGGCCAGCACGTCGGTCCGCGCCTCCGTGAATTCCGGATTGTGCGCCGGCGTGGACTCCTCGAAAAACAGCACGCCCGCCCCGTCCGTCAGCGGCACCGGGTCAGAGTAATAAGTCTGCGCGTTCAGTTTTTGCGCGACCTCCTGCAAAATCTTGTCGGGCACGGGCGAATCCGCCGGCGCCGGTTTGCCGTCCACCACCGGTGGCAGCGTTTCCAGCTTCACGTTGAACTTCTGCAACAGCGCGTCAAAGGCCGGCGTCCCGCGCGTCACCCCCAGGCTGGTCAGCGCCGTGAAAAAGTCCTGCGCCTGTTTGCCCGCCGCCTGGATGCGCATCGCCTCGCGCCACGCGGCCGTTGCCGCCGCCGTCGTCTTGTCGTCCAGCTTGGCTGGGTCCTTCACGTCGGGAAAATCCTTCGGGTCGGCCTTCACGAATTCCGCCAGGTCCGCCGCCGTCGGCGTCGCCGTGGAGGGCGGCGCGGTGAAGCGCACGACACTCAGCTTGGTCGTCGCCGGCTTCACAAAGCGTTTCTGATCGCGGTTGAACAGGGTTTGCAGCGCGAGGTCCGTCGCGTCCACCTTCGGGGTGAATTTGCGGTAATCCAGGCTGGCGACGTCCAGGTCCCAGGTCGTGTTGCGCAACGCCGCCTGCACCTCCGCACTGAACGGCAGCGCGTAGCCCGGCCCTGACAGCACGGTGAGCACCCGCTGTAGGCGCCAGTTTTGCGCCACGGTTTCGGCGGTCAGGTTGCGCTCCTCAACGGAGCTCAATTGCAGCGCATCCAAAAACTTCTGGTATTGAACCGGGTCGAACTGCCCGGCGGCATTTTTAAACAGCGGCAGCGTCTGCACGTATTCCAGTTTCTGCGCCTCGGTCGGGCCGGGCACGCCCCACTGGTCGGCGAGGTAGAGCAGCACCAGCCGCCCCTTCAGCGCCTCGTTCATCTCGTCCGCGCTGCGCGCCTGGCGGCCCTGCCAGGCCAGCGACATCGCGGTGGCTGCCTGGAGCGCCGTCATCTGCACCGGGTCGTTCGTGTTCACCCCCAGCAGCATCTTTGGCCCCTGGCTGCGGCTCGCCTGGCCGCGGGGCACCGCGCCGATGGTGAACACGAAGGCCACCACGATCACGACCAGCATGAACCACAGGATCCACTTGTGGTGTCTCCCAAAAACCGTCTGCATCCAGGTAATCATCGTCGAATATATGGCGGGCCGGCGGCAGGCCGGGCCCAGGGGCAAAACCGCCACCCTGCCAGCGCCGCCCCCCCGAGTCAACGCCGTTAAGCGCACCCCTCGCCGTTTTCCGGGAAAAGGCCTTGCCGCCTCCCAAAATATCGTGAAAATGGCCCTCCAGCGCGATATTACCCCCTGTCGCCTGGCACAAGAGTCCTTGAGCCACCTCATTTTTCTGAAAAAATCGGTGAATTTTTTGCTCCCCTCGCACTCTTATTTTTGCTAGGATGCTTCTTACCCCACCCCCCCATGAGTGTGCTTTCGTTCGTTTACGTTAGTCTCCGCCGCGCCTTCCTGGCTGCCAGCCTGCTGGCTGTCCCCGGAATCCTCTGCGCCCAGACCACCGTCTCCACCGACCCCGTGGGGGCCGTTGTCATCACTTTCCTAGGCGGGTCCGACACCCTCATGTCCCTGCCCCTCCATCGCCCGGTGTCGCTCGAAGCCACCGTCTCCGGCGTTTCCGGCAACATCGTCGGCCTCAACCTCGCCGGCGCCACCCTCACCGCCAACCAGTTCGTCTATCAAGGCTCCGGCACGAACACTTACTACGCCCAGTTTATCACCGGCAACCGCGAGGGCATGTATTATACCGTCACCGCCAACGACGTAAATGGCAACCTCTCCCTTAATCTTAACGGCGACACCGGCTTCTCCGGCAACGTCGCCATCGGCGATTCCGTCCAAATCATCCCCTACTGGACGCTGAACACCCTTTTCCCGAGCGGTGCTGGCTTGCACACGGGTGCGAATCTTAACCTCAACACCCAGTCCAATATCCTCGTTCCGCCAACGGCTACCGCTGGCACCAATTTGCCCGCCGGCTCCATCTACTTCTACGACACCGCCGCCCCCTTTGGCCCCGGCTGGCGCTTGAGCAGCGACGCCACACCCTCCCATCACTATCCGGACGTAATCGTCTCCCCGGACTCCTCCATCATTGTCCGCAATCCCGTTTCCTCGGCCAACACCACGCTCACCCTGGTCGGTTCGGTACCCATGTCCGCGCAGACGGTTGTGCTCAACACCCTCGCGGCCAACACGAAGCAGGACAACGTGGTCGCCCTCCCGGTGCCCGTCTCGGTTACCTTCGGCGCTTCCGGCCTCGGCAGTGTGCTCACCCACGCCACCAACCTCAACCCGCTCGACACCGTTTTGCTTTTCGACCCCACCGTCGCCTTGCAAAACAAGCCCTCCACCGGCACTTACTTTTATTACAATGGCGGTGCCTTCGGCGCGGCGGGGTGGCGCAAGGTGGGTGACACCACCACCGTCCGCGACAACGATGTATTGATGTCTCCCGGCACCGCTTTCGTAGTCCGCCTCGGCGCCCGTGCCCAGCCCACCACCTTGCTCTGGAATTACCTGCCGTCCTACCTTTCAAATTAGCGGGTTGACGCCATAGCCACTTTATTTATTCTCTTTTATATCCCATGCGTACCTTGGTTAAACTTGTCGTCTTGGCCGCCTTCTGTGCGGTCGGTTCTTTGCCGCTCTCGGCGGCGAACTTCACGCTTACCGTGGCCGGCGACCAGATTTTCACGAACAACTCGAACACCACGATTGCCACCATCGGTTCGACGTTCCTCTTTGTCGTGGACACGCAGGATTCCGGCTTTGGCAATCTCACCCCGGGCAGCATTACCGCGGGCTCGGCCATTAACTCCGGTGGCAGCGATATCGTGATCGGCCAGTTCACCTTGTCAGACAACGGCACTGGCGGTGGCTTTGCGATTTTATCACAAACTTTCAATACGGCCACCATTCCGGGTTGGACGGTGGGGGATCCCCTGGCCATCTATTGGATTCCCTCCCTTTCCGGCAACACGAACACCGTGGTGGGCAGCGGTGTCGCTTACGGCAAATACACCGATCCGGTGGCAAACGGCAACAGCGACCCGTGGACTTCTCCGAGCGACAGCGCAACCGTGACGATGTATTTCGAAACCGACAATTCCGGTCCCTTTGCTCCGGCCAATGCCGCGTTCAACGCCGGTTTCTCCAATCTGACCACCGTCCCCGAGCCGTCCACTTTTGCCCTCCTCGGCGGCGTGCTCGCGCTTGGCGCCGTCCTGCGCCGCCGCTTGGCCAAAGTCACCACTTCACCGCCGGGCGTTTAGCGCTTATCTTTTCCCCAGCCGCCCCGTGTGCTTTGCGCCCGGGGCGGTTTTGTTTTTGATACCCGCGCGGTTTCCCGCCATACCCCATCGTTAATTCGCTGCGCCACGCCCGGTCTTCCCCGCCGGACGCTCACGGCCCCGGGTTGGCATGAAATTTTTCCGTTTCGCTCTACCGGCTCTCGTCGCCGTTGCCGTGCTCGTCACGTCGTCCGCCCGCTTGCCGGCGCAGGACTTGCAAACGCTCGACCTGCTCGTCCGCAAGGGGCTCATCACCCAGGCCGAGGCCGACGCCGTCGCCAAGTCCGCCGCCGTGGGCGTCACGCCCCGCTCCACCGCGGTCAAAAAACTTCAATTCGGCGGCATGTTGCAGATTCAATACGACTGGCTGACGACCCACGACTCCGCCCCCGGCGCGACGCCCCCGCCCGCCGTCAACCAGTTCATGGTCCGCCGCGCCAACCTCGAGGCCATTTCCGACCTCGGCAACGGCTGGGGCGGCGATCTGGCCTTCAATTTCGCCGCCGGCGCGCAACGCTCCGCGCCGCCCGAGGCCAAGCCCACCAAAGACAATTTTAAAAAGGTCATCATCTACAAAACTTTCGGTGGCTATGGCACGGCCACCGCCGGCTACCAGAAGGTCAACTGGGGCCAGGAGGAAAACACCGCATCCTCCCGGCTGAAGACCATCGAGCGTTCCACTGTCACCTTTTTCTTCGACGGCGCCTATGGCGGCCCTGCTGGCGGGCGCCTCGGTTTCGGTGCGCAGCACGTCGGGCTTTACTGGGATGGCGTCGTGCCCGCGCTCGACGGCTTTTTCTACGGTGCCGCCCTGACCAACGGCATCCAAAGTGTCCGCGCTTTCGGCGGCGTCCGCGAGGGCCGCGCCGCCTTCAACCAGTTCGGCTATTGGGCCAACGCCGGCTACCAGGGCCAATACCTCGGCCTCGGCTACCGTTTCGGACTCAACCTCGGCTACGGCCGTGATTCCAACAGCACCAGCGGCGCCGTTGGCGTGCCATCCCAGAACAATGCTGTTTACGGCTACGACCCCTATGTGACCCTCACCTACGGCGGCTTCACCCTCTCGGGCGAGTTCATGCAGGTGGTCGTGGAAAATGGCCGGGTTGACGCCCTCGGCGTCACCAGCAACGCCGCGCCCTATGGCTTCATCGTCAGCCCGTCGTATCAGTTCACTCCCGAGTGGGAACTGGCCACCCGCTTCAGCTACCTCTCCACCAATGGCCGCGGCACGGCCATCAGCCCGGTGGTTCGCAACGCCCAAAACACCTTCGATACCGTTGGCTTCGACAACGCCTGGGGCCTCTACATCGGCTTCAACTATTACATCATCGGCAACGCCGTCGAGCTGTCCGCCGGCTATGAATACACCCGCTTCCTGGACCGCGAGGTGCTCCCGGGCGCTCCTTTCGACGGGGAGCCCGCCAGCGTTTCCGGCCTCCGCACACAGCTACAAGTTATGTTCTAAATTATTGGAGGATAGTATCTTAATAATCTAGTAACCCAGCGTCTTTTGGCCCCGAAGCTGCTTATACTCGTTACACCCTATTCACATCGCTTCTTGACACCCCGGCTTGAATCGGGATGATACCAACCTTAATTATGGCCGTTCCCTTCGCCCAAGCCTTCAAAGTCTGCACCTACGTCCTCGGACAAAAACTCCGGGGCGTTAAGCGCTACCCGCTCGTGCTCATGCTCGAGCCCCTTTTCCGCTGCAATCTGGAGTGCGAGGGCTGCGGCAAGATCCAGTATCCCGAGCATATCCTCAAGAAGCGCGTCTCCGCCGAGCAGGCCCTCGCCGCCGCCGACGAATGCGGCGCGCCCATCGTCTCCATCGCCGGGGGCGAGCCGCTCATCCACCCGGAAATCAAGGAAATCGTGGACGGGCTCATCGCCCAGGGCCGCTACATTTACCTCTGCACCAACGCCCTCCTCCTCGAACGCAAGCTCGACCTCTTCACCCCCCATCAGCAGCTCACCTTCTCCATCCACATGGACGGCCTGAAGGAAGACCACGACAAGTCCGTCTGCCGCGACGGCACCTACGAAATCGCCGTCTCCGCCATCCGCAAGGCCGTCGCCCGCGGCTTCCGCGTCACGACGAACACCACCGTTTTCAACACCGCCCAGCCCGAGCGCGTCCGCCGCTTCTTCGACGAGATGACCGACCTCGGCGTCGAGAGCATGATGATCTCCCCCGGCTATCCCTACGCCAAGGCCCCCGAGCAGGAAATCTTCCTCGAGCGCAACCGCACCAAGA
>CAZDAQ010000080.1:5684-12550 GCA_964503425.1 uncultured Opitutales bacterium | reverse complement strand
GAACTGGCGCGCTACAGCCGCCAGCTCATCCTGCCGGGCATGGGGCGTGACGGGCAGGCGAAGCTGCGGGAGGCGCGGGTGCTGCTAATTGGGCTGGGTGGGCTGGGTAGCCCGGCGGCATTGTACTTGGCGGCGGCGGGCGTGGGCACGCTGGGGCTGGCCGAGCCGGACAAGGTGGAATTGCATAATTTGCACCGGCAGATTTTGCACGAAACGCCGGCGGTCGGGACGAGCAAGCTGGCGAGCGCGCGGGCGCGGCTGGGAGCGCTGAACCCGCACGTGACGCTGCGGGAGCACCCGGAAGGGTTGACAGTGGGGAACGCGCTCGGGCTGTTTGCGGATTACGATTTAGTGGTGGACGGGGCGGATAATTTCCCCACGCGCTACCTGGCGAATGATGCCGCGGCGCGGACGGGCAAGCCGCTGGTGCACGGGAGCATTTTCCAATACGAGGGCCAGGTGACCGTGCTCGACCCCGCGCGCGGCGGCCCGTGCTACCGGTGCCTGTTCCCGGAAATGCCCGCGGCGGGGACAGTGCCGAATTGCGCGGAGGCGGGGGTGTTTGGCGCGTTGTGCGGGGTGATCGGCAGCCTGATGGCGATGGAAGCGCTGAAGCTCATCCTCGGCGAAGGCGAGCCCCTGCGCGGGAGGCTGCTGGTATTTGACGCCCGCACGGGGACGCCCCGCACTGTGCGCGTGAAGCGCGACCCCCGGTGCCCCTGCTGCGGGGCGAACCCGGACGCGCGGATTGCGGCGCTGGACCCGGCCCTTTATTCCTACGCCTGCGAAACCACCCCACCCTCCTCCACCATGAGCACCCTGCCCGACCCGCAAAGCCCGCCGATGGAAATTGACGTGCCCACCGCGCACGCTTGGCTCGAAGCCGCCGCGCCGCCGGTGCTGCTGGACGTGCGCGAGCCGTTTGAAGTGGAGATTTGCCGGATACCCGGCAGCGTGACGATCCCGCTGGGGGAGCTGCCCGAGCGGGCGGCGGAATTGCCCAAGGACCGGGTGATTGTGGTGCACTGCCACCATGGAGGCCGCAGCCTGCAGGCGGCGAAATTCCTGCGAGCGAAAGGCTGGCCGCGCTCGACGAGCATGCGCGGCGGCATTGCGGGCTGGGCGGAGGAATTTGACCCGGCGATGGAGCGGTATTAAGCGCCAGCGGGCTCAGGGACCGACGACGGCCTGATAGGTGCCGGGCGGGAGGGGGTGGCGGTGGAACCAGGCGTCGAGCCGCTCGCGCAGGTCGTCATCCACCGCGAAAATGCCGGAGCTGTTGACGAGGAGCGGCTCGCCGACTGAGCCGGTGGAGGAAAAGAGCAGCAGGAACGTGGCGGGCCCCGGAAGCGCCGGGAGATTTTGGGTGGATTTGGGGGCGGCGGCGACCGGCCAGGTTTCGTCCAGCACGACGGGGGTGGCGGCACCGGTGGAAGGGGAGCCGGAATCGAGCCGGGTGACACGCAGAAGCGCGCCGCGCTCGGGCAGTTTGGCGGCGGGATTGGCGGCCTGGCCCAGGGCGCTGAGGAAAATCCACTGGCCGGGCCGGAGCGCCGCGATGGGCGAGATGTTGCCAGCGGAAGTATCGGTGGGGAGGCGGAACTGGTTTTCCGTTGGAGGTTGAACCTGAGCGGGGAAATCCGCAAACGGCTGGGGGCGCAAAGGTCTAGCCACAAAGGGCCGCGAGGCGAAGTTCCACGATGTGGGGAGGAAGAGGGGCTCGGAGTCGAGGAGGAGGGCCTGCTCGTTTAGCACGGCGTCGGTGGTAGCATTGGAACTGCCAAGATAGCGGACATAGGCGGGCGGGAACTTGACCGGCACGGACGGCGGTGCGGTGATGCGGAAGAGGCCGAAAAAGACGGTGTTCAAGGCC
Organism: uncultured Opitutales bacterium; assembly: GCA_964503425.1. Classification (GTDB taxonomy): domain Bacteria; phylum Verrucomicrobiota; class Verrucomicrobiia; order Opitutales; family JABDGR01; genus CAZDAQ01. Next base: position 10,677 of record CAZDAQ010000080.1, on the reverse strand, counting down.
AGCGCCAAAAGCAGCGCGTAAAGGAAAAAAGGCCGGGAGCGGGACGCGCCGTTGCGCGGAGCGCCACCGTGGGCCGGCGGGGGCGCGGCAAAGGCTGTCGGAGGGGCGCCGGTCATATCAGGGAAAGTCGTGGGAGGGGAAAGCGGGCGTCAGGGCGCGCCGGGGGAACCGGCGGGGGCGGGCTCAGCCGTGGCCACTTGCACGGTGGAGAAGCCGGCGGCCCGGGCGAGGGCGCAAATTTCCATGAAGGTTTGCATGCTGACATTCTGGTCAACCTTGAGGAGGAGGACGGTGGGCGCGCCGTTGGCCGGGAGCGGATAGTGGTGGAGGCGGAGGGCGAGAGCGTCGCGCGTGTAAATGTGGCGATCAAAAAAGAACATGTCGTCGCCCCGAGCGGTGAGGACGGCGTCGGCGGGGCGACCGGGCAGCGGGATGCCAGCGATGACGGGCAGATTGGTCCCGGGAGTGAGGGCCACGCCCATGCCGGGAAGAAAAAGATAACGCGGCCCGAGCATCCACAGGAGCAGGCCGAGGAGCAGGACGTTGAGCCACGGCATGGCTTCCAGCCGCAAATCCGGCCGGCGCAAATGACGGGTGAGACCCAGGGGGCTGGTCAGGGACATGGCGGATTAGGAGGCGAGTTTGGCATCTTCCGCCGGTGGCGGAGGGGTGGAGGGCAGGTCAACGAGGAGGAAGACGAGCATGTCGTTGCCGACCCATTCCATGTCGTGCACGAGGGCGCGGACGCGTCCATAAAGGAAGTGATGCGCGAGGTAGGCCATGATGGCAATGGCGAGGCCGGAGGCGGTGGTGATGAAGGCGGAGGAGATGAGGCCGGAGAAGTCGGCACTGTTGGCGAAGGGGCCGGCGACGCGCATGGCGTTGAACGCCTCCGAGAGCGCGACAACCGTGCCAAGGAGGCCGAGGAGGGGCGCGACCTTGGCGATGGCGGCAATGGTGCCGAGGCGGCGCTCGAGGGAGGGGATTTCCACGAGGGCGGTGGCCTGGATGGCGCCGCGGAGGCGGGCCTCGTCCTCACGGTGATGGAGGAGGGCGGCCTTGACGACGGCGGCGACGGGGCCGGGGGTTTCCTCGCAGACGGTGAGGGCTTCGAGGAGGCGGCGCTTGCGGACGAGGTTTTTGATGCCCTCGACGAATTCGGCGGTGCGTATCTGGCCCTTGTGGAGGTAGAGGGTGCGCTCGAGGAAGAAGACCAGGCCGAGCAGGCTGAGCACGAGCATGGGCCACATCAGCGGCCCGCCGCGCTCAAGCAAGGAGAGGTCGAAAAACTTCATAGGGGAGGGTTAAGAGCCGCGCCCTGCCAAAGCAGAGAGCGGCCAAGTCATCGTAAAGTTCCGAAATTAGGCAGTTGGGCGGGCCAAGGCAAGGCCGGGCGCAGGGTGAATTGGGGGACGGGGAAGCGGGGGAGTGCGGGGTTTGCTTTACTTTGGCCCGGGGCTGTGGGCATTGTGTGCAGACCCATGTCTTTCCTTTCGCCCGAGTTTACCCCCGCCTGGAGCCGCCTGACGGCGGACCGGATTGAGCCGGACATCACCGCCGGACTGGCGGAGGCGCAGCGGAGGCTCGACGCCGTGGCCGGGCAGGACCACGCGCGGCTGTCGTACGAGAGCGTGCTGGGCGCGCTGGACGAGGCGACCGAGGCGCTGGACCGCGGGTGGAACCGCGTGGGGCATCTGGACGCCGCGCGGAACAGCCCCGAGCTGCGCGCCGCCTACAACGCGATGCTGCCGAAGGTGACGGAGTTTTACACGCGCATCAGCCTGCATGAAGGGCTTTGGCGGACACTGCGGGCGTATGCGGCCACGCCGGAAGCGCGCGGGCTGAAGGGCGCGCGCCGCCGCCATCTCGAGGAGACGGTGGAAAACTTCCGCGAAAGCGGCGCGGACTTATCCCCTGAAGACAAGCGCGAGTTGGAACGGTTGAACGCCGAACTGGCGGCGGCGACGCAGAAATTTTCCGAAAATGTGCTCGATGCGACGAACGCGTGGGAGCTGGTGGTCGCGGAGGAAGCGCGGCTGGGCGGGCTGCCGGAAAGCGCGCGGGCGGCGGCGCGGCAGAGTTTTCTGCAAAAGCATCCCGAGGCGGGCGAGCAGGCCGGCTGGCGCTTCACACTGCATGCGCCCTCGTACCTGCCGCTGATGAAATACGCGCAGGACGACGCGCTGCGCCGCCAGGCGTGGGAGGCGAGTTCGAGCGTGGGCCGCCGCGCACCGCACGACAACACCGGGCTGATGCTGAAAATTCTCGAGCTGCGGCAGGCGAAGGGGAAGCTGCTCGGCCACCCGCACTTTCCCGACCTAATCCTGCGGCGGCGCATGGCGAAGAACGGGGCGGCGGCGCTGGCGTTCATCGAGCGGATGCACCAGCGCGTGGCACCGGCGTTTGCGCAGGAGCAACGCGAGCTGGAGCAGTTCAAGGCCACGCGCACGGGAAGCCCGGCGGGCCCGCTGGAGCCGTGGGAGGCGTCGTATTGGGCGGAGTTGCGGCGGCAGGAGGAATTCAATTTCGACGAAGAGGCGCTGCGGCCCTATTTTGCGATTGCGGGAGTGATTGGCGGAATGTTCCGCCTGGCGGAGCGGTTGTTTGGAGTGCGTTTGACGGAGAGGCCGACGGTTTTCATCGAGCCCGGCAGCGGGCAGACGGCGAGTGCCGGGGCGGTTGAGGTCTGGCACGCGGAAGTGAAATTCTATGAATTGCATGACCGCGATGGACGGCATCTGGGCTCGTTTTACGCGGACTGGCATCCGCGCGAGAGCAAGCGCGGCGGGGCGTGGATGCACGATCTGGAAACGGGCGGGCCGCGGCCGGACGGGCGGTTCGCGCCGCACCTGGGGTTGATTGCGGGCAACCTGACCGCGCCCGTGGCGGACCAGCCGGCGCTGCTCATGCACGACGAGGTGAATACGATTTTCCACGAATTCGGCCACCTGATCCACCACCTGTTCGGGGAAGTGGAGATCAAAGCGCTCAACGGCGTGCATGTGGCGTGGGACTTCGTGGAGCTGCCGTCGCAGATTTTGGAGAACTGGATTTGGGAGCGGGCGGGGCTGGATTTTTTTGCGCGGCATTTTCAGACGGGCGCGCCGATTCCCGAGGAGCTATTCCGGAAAATGCACGCGGCGCGCAATTACCTGGCGGCGAGCGCGCTGATGCGGCAACTGGCGTTCGGGAAGATGGATCTGGATCTGCACCTGCACGCCACGGAACTGGCGACGCAGCCGGTGGCGGACCTCGACGCGTGGCTGCGCAAGCGGCTGGCGGCCTACAACGCGCGTTACCGGACGGAGCCGCCGACAATCGCGGCGAAGTTCACGCATTTGTTCGCCAACCCGGTCGGGTATGCCGCGGGATATTATTCCTACCTGTGGGCGGAGGTGCTCGACGCAGATGCGTTCACGCGGTTTCAGCGCGAAGGCGTGCTCAACCCGGCGACGGGCGGGGAGTTCCGGAATAAGGTGCTGGCGCGGGGCAACAGTGCGCCACCGGAGGAATTGTTCCGGGACTTTTTGGGCCGGGACCCGGATCCGGCGGCGCTGCTGGCGCGCTGCGGGCTCGGGGGTTGAGGGGAATGCGATTGATTACGGCAAGAGGCCGGAGCCGCCCTTATTTATAGAGTTCGTTGTAACGCTTGTAGTTGTCGGGAAAAACGGGCTCGGAGTCCTGCACCGCGGTGAGCACGCGGCCGGCGAAAACATAATTGGCGGAGGAGAAAATCTGCCCCGACCAGACCATGAGCGGGGGAAACAGGATTGCCGCCAGGGCGCAAGCGAGGAAAATTTTGCGCAATTCGTCGCGGCGGCGGCCCTCGTCGAGCATACCGGGCAACAACAGCAGAAAGAGGGGCCAAGAGAGCAGCGCGAATATCCGGGTGCTGTCCAGGACGACCCCCAGGACCGCGGCGGCGAGGAGCAGGGCCACGACCACGCCCCAAAAAGGCCGCCGGTCGCTCTCGCGCAGGGCCTCGAGCCGAAAAACGAGGTAGGGCCAGAAGGCTCCGAAAAGAGAGAGGAGCAACACCCCGAAATGCGCGGCCAAGGCGAAGGCGAACTGGCTGTCGCCCGCGGTCAACACGTAGTTGACGCGGTCCATAGCCAAATGAATATGCTCGAGATAAAACCAACCTTGCAAGAGCAGCCGCCCGGCAACCGCACCCGCGAGACCCAACAGCAACAGGCGGGCGCTGAGAACGGCGGGTTTTTTCAGGAGCCAGGCGGGCAAGAGGAGCAGGAGCAGAATCAACGCTGTCTGTTCAAAATGGGCCACGCCGAGAAGCAAACCGGCCAGCAGTGCGACCAGCCAGGAGGAGGTCAGAAAGAGGACGGAGGCGCCGAGAAAGACGAAGACATCGGAATTGCCCAGCCAAACGAGGCAGGTGGTGGTGATGGGCAGGCCCACGAGCGCGAGGCCGGCATAGCGGCCCAAGTCGTCGCCGAACTTTTTTCTGAACATCTGTAAAATGCCGGCGGTGCCCGCCAGCCAGAGGAAAAAGTGCATGAGCACATAACTCTGGGTGCTGGCATTGGTGCCCAGCGCATGGCCGAGCAGCGGCCCGAGGTAGGAATAGTTCAGGTATTGCTCGCGCGGTTCGTTGACAAAGTGGCCGTGGTAGATGTCCAGGGAAATCAGCCGGACCTTTTCGACGGCAGGGAAGACCCACAAGCCGTTTTTCAAGACCAGAAACGCCAGCAAAACCAGCAGAAACACCGCCCAAGGCAGCCTCCACAGAAAATCCTTAAAGCGGGTGATGGCCTGGTCGAACATGCGAAGAAACTTAGCGGCGGCTTTTCCGCTTTCGAGAATAAAGGCGGCTTGGGCGGAGGACGCGAGCGCCAAAGCGCTTTCGCAAAACGATGACAGGCGGGGCCTTAGCATAGAAACGACGGAGTGGACGGGGCCAAGGGTTCTGGGGGGAAGGCGCACGCCGGGGTGGTGGCGCGCCGGGAACATACACGGCTTGAATGTTGTTGATATC
>CAZDAQ010000080.1:0-5584 GCA_964503425.1 uncultured Opitutales bacterium | reverse complement strand
GCTGGCCGGATGGCTGGCGGGGTGCAGCCCGGATGACACCGGGCCGAGCCTGAACCAGCAACTGGCCGAGCAGAACCAGAAGCTCGACGACCATGAGAAGATGCTGATCGAGCAGGACAAAAAGATCACCCAACTGAGCTGGCAACTGGAACTGCTGCAGCAAACGCTGGACAAACAAATGCAGGCGTCCAACAGCGCGGCGAAAACGGACAACATGCTGTTGACCATGGATCTGGACGGGACGGCGCGCAAGGAGACGATCCGGCAACTGGTGGGGTTCAACGCCCGGCTGTCGGCGGGACTGCCCCTGATGGTTTACACGAAGGCGCTGGGCGACCTAGACTCCGACCTGGCGCAACAGTTGCTGGAAATCAAGAATGACAATTTTGTCGCGCAAACCAAAATCATCCTGAAGCAGTACGACCTGGCCAGCGAGTTGTGGGACAAGCTCTCGCGCACCGATGCGGACTACGTCACGCTGACGGCTTTGGAAAGATACAAATATTCGATGAGCGGGATAAACTTTGCGGACGGCTACCGCGCCAAGCTGTCGGACGTGCAGCGCGTGTGGCGGGCGGCGTCGGACCAGACGCAGCGGCTGATTGACCTGGACAAGGAAGGCAGCCCGGAGAGCGTAAGCCTGAAGAACTAGGCGGCGGGGGCGTCCAGCAGGCTGCGGACGCGGAACAGGAGGGTGTTGAGCGAAAACGGTTTTTGCAGGCGGTCAACCCCGGGGCCGAGAGCGGCGCACGGGTCATCCACGTCGTAACCGGACATGAAGAGCACCCGGAGATCCGGCCGCTGGCGGCGCAGTTCCGCCGCGAGACGCGGGCCGGAAAGGCGCGGCATCACCACGTCGGACAGGAGGAGGTCAAAGGCGGCGGGGTGCTCGTGGAAGCGGGCGAGGGCCTGTTCGCCGTCCCGAGCCATGACGGTGGAGTAGCCGTGCTTTTCCAGGAGATCGCGGACGCATTCGGCAAAATGGGCGTCGTCCTCGACGAGGAGCACGCGCTCCTGTCCACCGGGCAGCATGGCAGCGGGATCGGGTTCGCTTTCAACTCCAGCCGCGGGGGCGGCGACCGCGGCGGGCAGGCAGAGAGTGAAGGTCGCGCCCTGGCCGATCTGGCTGTGGACTTCAACATGGCCGTGGTTTTGCTTGGCGAGGCTGTAAACCATGGCCAGGCCGAGGCCGGTGCCCTTGCCGACATCCTTGGTGGTAAAAAACGGCTCGAAAATTTTGGCGCGAATCTCCTCGGGGATGCCGGAACCGGTGTCGGTGACGGACAAAAGGACATACTCGCCGGGGGAGTTGAGTTCGCGCGCCGTGGCCTCCGCTTCGTGGAAGCGGCGGGAGGTGAGGCGGAGGGTGATGCGGCCCTCGGCGGAGATGGCGTCACGGGCGTTGAGGCAGAGGTTGACGAGGATTTGCTCGAGCTGGCCGGGGTCAATGAAGAGCGGAGGCAGGATGGGCGGAGCTTCGAGGACGAGCTCGATGCTTTCGCGAATGAGGGGACGGAGCATGCGGTGGGTTTCGGAGACGATGGCCAGCGGCTCGACGAGGCGCGGGGCGGACGGGGCGTGGCGGCTATACGTCATCAACTGCCCCACCAAGTCGGCGCCGCGCTGGCCGGCGGCGCGAATATTGAGGCAATACCGTTCGGTGACGCTGTTGGCGGGGGTTTCCAAAACGAGCAGTTCGGCAAAGGAGTTGATGATGGCGAGGAGGTTGTTGAAGTCGTGGGCAATGCCGCCGGCGAGGCGGCCGATGGCTTCGAGTTTTTGGGACTGGCGGATGTTTTCCTCGAGCTGGGTGAGGCGGGTGACATCGCGCAGGATGACCACGCGCCCGGCAGAAGCGCCGCCGGTTTCGGCGAGGGCATTGACGCGCACCTGGACGAGCCGGGGCGCGGCGTGCGGGGTGGCGAGCACGAGCGGATGGTCCGGCGGAGTTTGGAAACCCGGCTCGAGGAGGCGCCCGGGGCCGAACGGCAAAGGGTTGGCGTCATTCGGGCGCAAATCAAGCAAGTCGTCAATGGAGCGACCCAGAGCGGCGGCAGCGGTGACGCCCAGCGCCTGCTCAGCGGCGGCATTGAGGTAATTGAGGGAACCGGCGGCGTCGGTGGCGAGCACGCAATCCTCGAGGGCGCCCAGGGTGGCGGCCAAATGCTGCCGGTTGGCCTTGAACAGGCGGTCAAGCCGGGCCTTGTAGAGGGCCATCTGGATGGTGATGAGGACCTCCTTTTCACGGAAGGGCTTGAGCAAGTAGGCAAAAGGGGCGGTGCGGCGGGCGCGCTCAAGGGTGGCGTCGTCGGTGAAGGCGGAGATGTAGATGATGGGGACATCGAACTCGCGCTGGATGAGGGCGGCGGTGTCCACGCCGTCCATCGCGCCGGGGATGTTGATGTCCATGAGCACCAAATCCAGGGGCGCGGAGCGCACAAGGGCGAGGGCCTGCGGACCGGAGGCAACGACGCCCGCGATGGTGTAGTCGGTGCGGAGGAGAATTTTGCGCAGGATGAAGGTGGAATTCGCATCGTCCTCGACAATGAGGATGCGCGCCGCGTGGCCGCCGGCGGCGGAGGAGGCCGGCGGCGGCACCAACGGGGTCGGGGTGTCACCCATGGTTAGAGCGGGCGGCGGGTTTGAGGTAAGCCAGCCGCGCAAAGGGATGTTCCGAAAGATTGGCCCGGAGCGCAAGATAAAGGCGGCGGAAGGAAAGGGCCGGGAAATGTTCGTTATGTTTTTTTATCTTATTAATACATCATTAGTCTTGAAGCCGTTGAGCGCGGAAATCGCGCAAAATGAATTGACATTCCCCCATGTTTCAGTGTTACTGTGTAGCATCCCCAGTCCTTTTGGCGAGTTTGCCACCCCCCTGGCGCCAAGGACGCAATTATGAAACGCATCGTCATTATTGAAGATGAGACGATATTGCGCGACCTGATTGGGGAAGTATTGAAGCGGTTTCCGCTCTGCACGCTGGCCGGCACGGCGGGGGACGGGCTGGAGGGCTGGAAGCTGGTGCAAAAGATCAAGCCGGACATGGTGCTGCTGGACTACCATGTGCCCTCGCTGAACGGGCTGGAGATTTTACGGCGCATCCGGGAGAACCTGCCCAAGTGCAGCACGCTGCTGTGCAGCGCGAATTTCAGCACGGGCATGGTGCGCCAGGCCATGAAGACGGGCGTGAACGGGATGATCGAAAAGACCGCAGGCCTGCCGGAAATGGAAAAGGCGATCCGCGCCGTGGTGGACGGGGGCACCTACATTGGCCCCGCGGTGGCGGAAATGGTGCGCCGCATGATGATCGAACCGGAGAAGGCCGACTCGATTGACGGGCTTTCCGAGCGCGAACGCGAGGTGTTGCAACTCATTGCCGAGGGCCACAGTACCAAGGATATCGCCGACAAGCTGTCCATCAGCGTGAAGACGGCGGAGACGCACCGCTCCAACCTGATGATGAAGCTCAAACTGCACGGCATCGCCGGGCTGACGCGCTATGCGATTGACCACGGCTTGATCAAGAGCGGGCCGCTGCAGGCGTGAGCCCGCAAAGATTTGCCGGCGATGCTGATGAAGTGGCGGCGTGGTCAGCCGATCTCCTCGAGCCGGTATTCCGGGCAGGCACCGTCGCGAGCAGCCACCAACGCGCCCAAGCAACAGGCGCGCGCCAGGAGCGGGGAAAGGTCGCGGGGATGGGGAGCGGAAACGGCAGATGGCGGGAGCCGCGTGAGGCCGTCCACGAGCGCGGCGAGAAAGGCGTCGCCTGCGCCGATGGTGTCGCGCACGGTGACGGCAGGGGCGGTGGCGCGCACCACTTCCCCACCCTGCCACCACATCGCGCCGTGGGCACCGAGGGTGACACACCAGCGCGAGACGCCGGTCTCGTCGCGAAGGCTTTGGAGAAGCGGGCGCGGGTCGTCCCCGGGCATAAAGGGCCGGCCGGTGAGCGCGGCGAGTTCGTCGGCGTTGAGTTTGACGAGGCCGGCATGACGGGCGAGGGCGCGCACGCGCGCATGGTCGTCGTGCGGCGGGCGCAGGTTGACGTCGAAGACTTTGAGCGGGCCGGGCACAGCGAGCAGCGATTCGAGGGAGGCGCGATTCGCGGCGGAACGGGCCGCGAGGGAACCATAGACAAATGCCGCGGCCTCACGCACTTTCGCGTGTTCCGCCGCGCCCGCCGGGATGAAGTCCCAGGCGGCGGGAGCGGAGAAGTCGTAAACGGCATTGCCGCCGGGTCCGACGGCGACTTGGACGACCCCGGTGGGAACTTCAGGCAATCGGGCGAGAGAGGACGTTTCCAGACCTTCTCGGTGGGTGCGGCGGCTGGCCTCGTCACCCAAAAAATCCGCGCCGACGGCGGAAATTAAAACTGCGGAGCGGCCCAGCCGCCCAAGGTGGCAGGCCACGTTGAAAGGCGCCCCGCCGAGAAACAGCCCGCGCGGCAGGCAGTCCCAGAGGAATTCGCCAAAACAGACGATGGGGGGAGCAGACACGTGGGGAGGCAGGGAGCGGAGTTGAGCGGGAAGGTGTGCAAATGCAGAATCGGCGGCTAGGATTCGGTCCGCGCGCGGGCTTCGGCGACGATGGCCTCGACCCAGGCGGCAAAACGGGGTTCGACAGCGGCTTTGCAGGCCGGGAGATCGCCGGGAGGCACCGCGGGTTCGCGGGCGAAAAAGTAGAGCTTCAGCTTGGGCTCGGTGCCACTGCCGCGCACGGCGCAGCGCCAGCCGCCGGCCAAATCGTAGAGCAGAAAATCCTCGGACGGGACGGGATCTCCGTCCTCGTCGCGCCGGCCGCCGGCAAGGAAATCGCTGACGCCAACCACCGCGCGACCGCCGAGGGACGCCGGAGACGAAGCGCGCAGGGACACCAGCGCGCGGCGGATTTTTTCCGCGCCGGCGGCGCCCTCAAGCGTCAGCGTGCGGAGCGCCTCGCGGTGGTATCCATATTTTGAATACAGATGGTCGAGCGCGGAGGCCACCGTGAGGCCCTGTTGGGCAAACCAGGCGGCCAGCTCGGCGCAGAGCACGGCGGCGGTGTTGGCGTCCTTGTCGCGCACGGCGTCGCCCGCGAGGCAGCCGTAGCTTTCCTCGGCAGCGAAGACGACCCAGGTGGAATGGCGGAGGCGCAAGGCCGCGCGCTCGCGCGCGGGCAGCGCCGCGAATGCGGCTGGGCCACGGGTGTCGCCGGTGGCCGCGAGTGTGCGGGTGAGCGCTTCGTCGTAGCGGCGCAGTTTCGCGCCCAGCCATTTGAAGCCCGTCAAGGTGTTGACGCTGCGCACGCCATGGCCGCGCGCAATGGCGTCAAGCAGCGGCGTGGTGACAAAGGTTTTCAGGATGGCGGCGTGCGGCGAGCCCTCCGCCGGCAGCCAGCCGAGTTCCTTGGCGCGTTGGAGGCGGTATTCCGCGAGGAGGGCGCCAAGCTCGTTGCCATTAAGGGGTACATACTGGCCATCGACGCCGCGGAAGGCCGCACCCACGCGATCAGCGTCCGGATCGGTGGCGAGGGCGACATCCGCGTTGACAGCGCGGGCCAGTTCAAGGGCCTGGGCAAGGGCGCACGGGTCTTCGGGGTTGGGCGA